>DFCG01000081.1:0-8578 GCA_002367455.1 Acinetobacter sp. UBA3060
GCCAGTGGTCTGGATTCACTGATGCTGGGCGAACCACAAATTCTGGGGCAGGTCAAAACCGCACTTTCTCTGGCCAAAGACTCCCATACGGTGTCGCGCAATCTCAACCGAATTTTTGAATATGCCTTTTATGCCGCTAAACGCGTGCGCTCAGAAACGGCTGTCGGCAGTCATGCGGTCTCGATGGGCTATGCGGTAGCACAACTGGCCTTGCAAGTGTTTAGTCACCCGGACAAGCTGACCATTATGGTGGTGGCAGCTGGAGAGATGAACAGTCTGGTGGCTAAGCATCTTGCAGAAATGGGTGTGGGCAAGATCATCATCTGTAACCGTACCCGCGAGCGTGCGGATATTCTGGCACAGGAAATTGCACATCGAGTTGAAGTCGAAATTATAGATTTTGATCAGCTTGCAGAAAATCTGCATCGTGCCGATGTCATTTCCAGTTGTACCGGCAGTTTGCATCAGGTGATTCACTATCCTGATATCAAGGCAGCATTAAAGAAACGCCGTTACCAGCAGATGCTGCTGGTCGATCTGGCAGTGCCACGCGATATTGATGCCAAAGTAGAAAGCCTGGACGGGGTTTATCTGTATGGGGTCGATGACCTGCAAAGCGTGATTGAGGAAAATCTGGCACAGCGCCGTCAAGCGGCTGTTGAGGCTGAGATCATGGTCAATCAGCTGGCTACAGAACTGATGACCCAGCAAAAGGTCAAACAGGCCGGGGCGACCATTCATGCCTATCGTGACCACGGGGAAACATTACGTCAGGAAGAATTGTCACTGGCAATGCAGCGTATTGCCAAGGGCGAAAAGGCGGAAACGGTACTGGCCGAGTTTTCACATCGTTTAACCCAAAAACTGTTGCATCCAACTTCTATTGTGCTGCGTGAGGCGGCCAAAGCGGAAGATCCTACCTATTTTGAGCNNTCATAAATCTGCATTTTCAGGTTTTTCATTTCTGCAATACTGTTAAATTTCTTGGATTTAATCTTGTTTTTTAAGCACTGATATTGCAGCTTGGTGGAAAAATCAGCCGCGAGTTTGTCGGCCTGTTCCGGTGATGAGGTGTAATCGCTGACATTGGCATGCTGTAAAATATGCTGCAGTTCATGATGATGAGCTGCGCAGGCACCGAGCACATAGTAGATCGACAGTTCAGGGTCATCTGGCAAGTCATCAAAAATCACATTCAGAATATTCAAAATCTTAAACAGCAACTGATCTTCCGCTACTAGCGCGCGCAGTGGTTCAAAATGAATATACAGATAAGGATGATTCATCAAGATCGCAATCACATATTCTTCAGCATCAATTTTGGTACTAAAGCTTAAAGATGCATCTGTATTGACCTTAGGTTGCCATTTACGATTAAAGCCCAGTTTTTCGCGGAAAAATTGCTGCAGCAGATAACGGAAGGAGCCATGTTTGGGCAGTAATTCGGTCAGATTTTTTAGTTCACCCATAACCTGACTCTTGCCTTCTGGGGTGGTGATATCCTGATTTTGGGTCAGATGGGCAAACACGAAGTCCGACATCAACGGTGCCTGATCCAGCAAGCGTCTGAAGTTTTCTATCCCTTCACGGCGGATCAATGAATCTGGGTCATGGTCAGCGGGCAAAACAAAGAACTTCAGCTCTCGGCCATCATTCAGCAGGGGCAGGGCAATGTCCAAGGTACGGCGCGCTGCTTTTTGACCGGCAGCATCCCCATCAAAGGCAATGGTCAGCCGGTTGCTCTGCTTGAACAGAATATTCAGGTGGTCGGTATTACTCGCTGTGCCTAAAGTCGCCACTGCGCCATGAATGCCATATTGCTGAAGCGCAATCACATCCATATAGCCTTCGACCATCAGCCATTCTTGGGCTTTCTGTTTGCGGCCCTCATAGAGGCCGTACAGCAACTGGTTTTTATGGAAGACTTCAGAATCTGGCGAGTTGATGTATTTCGGCTTGATCTCGTCATTCAGGGCACGGCCGCCAAAGCCGACCACACGGCCCTTGGTATCACGGATCGGGAAAATGACTCGTTCACGCAGCAGGTCAAAATCACGGCCACTGTCGCTGGTGCGAATCAGACCTAAAAGTTTTAAGCCCTCAATATCCTGAGGAAAGGCTTTTTCCAGATGTTGCCAGTCTTCAGGCGCATAGCCTAAGCGCCAATAGGCAATGGTCTCTGCAGTCAGACCACGCTGCTTGAAGTATTGCTGGGCACTCGGGCTATTTGGGAGTTGGCGCTCATAGAACTGCGCGATATTTTCTAGCAGGTCGTAGAGGTTACCGTCTTGCTGAACTTCCGCCATCGGTAGGTGTTCAAAAGAAGCAAAAGGGTCACCATAAAAATCCTGTTCGACTGTCTGAAACTCTGCAAATGGATCGAAACTCGCCGTAGATGCAGCATTATTATTTTCTGTTGGAGCGTTATTCTGTTGCGGCTGAGTTTGTGGTGCAGTTTGAGCAGGCACGATTTTGGGTTTGGCTGCTTCACGTTTATATTTTAATTTATTGGAATCAGTATTGTCTTTAGGCAGTTCGATGCCCGTCTGGCTGGACAGGTCTTTCATCACTTCGACAAAATTACGGCTGCCAATGTCCATTAAAAAACGGATGGCATTACCGTTGGCCTGACAGCCAAAACAGTGAAAATACTGTTTGTCACGATAGACGTGGAAAGACGGTGATTTTTCCTGATGAAAAGGGCAGCAGCCTGAATAGGTACGGCCTGTTTTTTTCAGTTTTACGAATTGACCAATCACATCGACAATATCGGTGCGATCGAGAATCTGATCAATCGTATGTTGAGGAATGGCCATGGTCTGCTGAGCTTCTCGTGCTGGAATCTAAGGTCTAAATCACTGAAAAAATGAAAATAGTCTAGTTGGACATTGAATATTTCAAGTTCCTTTGTATACCTTTTGCACGTTTTGTTCAAGCCTGGGCAAGACAACGCAAAAGGGCAAGTATGATACCTTGCCCTTGAGGAAAATGCACCTGTAAAGCGCTGTCTTATTTGCTGATGCTGCCGGCCTTCTTTAGCTTTATTCAGCCGTTTTAGGACGATCCAGCAAACCAAATGAAATGCGATTGGTGATGCTGCGCTTTTCATTTTCTGGCGCATCAGACTGTGCATCGGTGTCGGTTACAGTCTTGGCTTCTTTACCAAAAATACCCAGTGTCGCGCGGTTAAAGAAGCTGCCTTCACTACGCGCTGCACGCAGATTCACCGTCCCATCTGATTTCACCAGATTCGGATAATTCAGCTTTAATACATCCACATATTGCTGAGAAGTCGCTTTATCACCTAGCTGAGCATAGCCATAAGCAACCGTTGCCAGTGCTTCTGGAATCTGCGGAGTTTGAGGATAATGTTCAATCACCCACAAGCCACGTTCAACTGCTGCCAGATAAGCCTTACGCTTGATGTTGAAACGTGCTGCGTTCATTTCATGCTCAGCCAGTTCCTGACCGATAAACTGCATACGCTGTGCTGCATCCACTGCATAAGTACTCGATGGATAGCGGCGAATGAAATCAACAAAATTCTGGTAAGCCACTTTCAGGTAGCTGACATCACGATGCGACTGTTTCAGCGAGGTATAACGCAGCAGGCCGTTATAGTTCTGTTCCATATTTGAGACACCGCGTACATAGTAGGCATAGTCGACATTTGGATGTTGCGGGTTCAGACGGATAAAACGCTCTGCCAGTGCGACCGCACCTTCATAATCTTTTTGCTGGAATTTCACATACAACAGTTCCAGTTGCGCTTGCGGGGCATACTGACTGGTCGGGAAATAAGTTTCCAGCGCTTCCAACTGTTTTGCTGCATCGGTATATTGATTACGATCTAGCGCTTTCTGTGCTTTTTGAATATAAACCTGTTCGCTAGATTCCGGACCTTTATCCACGACTTCTTTTTTTGGATTACTGCTACAGCCTACCATTGCCGATGCAATGCCTAATGTCACAGCAAGCATTGTCATTTTATAATGTGGTAGCGACATAAAAATTCCTCTGTTAATACGGGCAATGAGCTACAATTGCACTATTAAACCACTTTTGTCTGAATGAGCAAATGAGTCAAGCACAATCTTCCAATTCTAATATCTCTGATACTGATTTCAATTTACTTGAAGATTCTGAGGATGCAGATAACCATACTTCAGAAGCAACTGCAACACGTTTATCGTTGCAATTTCAACTGGATGAAACTTATATCGGGCAACGGATCGACCAGATTGCCGCAATGGTCTGGAGCGATTTTTCTCGAGAAAAATTAAAGCAATGGATTAAAGATGGCAATTTATTGGTGAATGGTCAACCGGTTAAGCCGAAATTTAAAAGTGATGGTTTTGAAACCCTGACTTTAAATGTTGAGCTTGAAGCGCAAACGCGCAGTCTGCCGGAAGATATTCCACTGGATATCATCTATGAAGATGATGACATTATTGTCATCAATAAACCTGTAGGCATGGTAGTGCATCCGGGCGCTGGCAATAGTTCTGGCACCTTGGTGAATGCTTTATTGCATCACTATCCGAAATCGGCTGAACTGGCGCGTGCAGGTCTGGTACATCGTATCGATAAAGACACCAGCGGTCTGTTAGTCGTCGCCAAAAATCTGGAAGCACAATTTGCCTTAAGCAAACAGCTTGAGAAAAAATCAGTATATCGCCTGTATGACTTGGTGGTTTACGGCAATATTATTGCTGGCGGTACCATTGATGAACCAATCAAACGCCATCCGGTGGATCGTGTGAAAATGACCGTACTTCCAGGTGGTAAAGACGCGGTGACGCATTACAATGTCAAAGAGCGTTTCCAGCATTTTACCCGTGTTCAAGCCCGTCTGGAAACTGGACGTACCCATCAGATCCGTGTGCATTTTAGCTATATCGGCTTTGGCTTGGTGGGCGATCAGGTGTATATGCCACGTGTCCGTATGCCTGCAGGTGCATCGCAATTATTAGATGATACTTTGCGTGGCTTCAAGCGTCAGGCTTTGCATGCTGTACAACTCGGTCTGACCCATCCGCGTACCAAAGAAGAAATGACCTTTGAAGCACCGTGGCCGGAAGACTTTGCCAATCTGGTTGAAGTGCTGCGTACCGAAAACAAAGCCTATTAATCTTTTTATTTAGCTCGCGTCAAAGCAAGGAATCGAGATGCAATTTGTACTAGGACTTCCACAAGGTGTGTATGTCGGCCAGACTCGCGTTCACCATGCGAAAGTACAGCCATCCGCACAGCCTGAGCTTGCAGGTTTTAACTTGGCCTTGCATGTGCAGGATAATGCGCTACGGGTACAACAGCATCGTATGGCTTTATTGCAGGATTTCGCTGCCTTTGGCGTAGATAAGATTACCTGGATGACCCAGACGCATAGCACCATTTGTCATAGCATTAATGAGCAGATGCCATTTACCGCACTGGTCGGAGATGGTCTGGTGACGCAGCGCAAGGCGCATGCCTTGATGATGATGACTGCAGACTGTTTACCTGTGGTAATGGGGAATGCGAAAGGTACGGAAGTTGCCAATTTGCATGCCGGCTGGCGTGGTCTGGCCGGTGGGATTATTGAAAATACCCTTGTAGCCATGCAAACTCCGCCGACCTGGGCCTGGCTCGGGGCGGCCATTAGTCAGCCATGTTTCGAGATTGGCGCTGAAGTAAAAGCTGCTTTTTGTAGTAAATATCCTGAACTGGACAGTGCATTTCAGGCGGGTGAACAGGCAGGTAAATATTATGCCGACCTGTATGCCATTGCACGTTATATCTTGCAACAACACGGCATAAATACCGTATTGGGTGGGAATCAGTGTTCTTATCGCCAGCCAGAGGAATATTTCTCTTATCGCCGTGAGCCAAAAACAGGGCGTATGGCGACATTCGTGTTTATGGCATGAAAATGTTAAACTTAACTGAATTTTTTGGCTTTTGAGCGTTATGTCCCTATCTTCCAAATCTATTGCGATTGTTTATCACAGTCCTTATGGACACACGGCTAAAGTGGCAAATTTTATTGCCGATGGTGCGCGAGAAACTGGTGTTCAGGTGCATATGATGAATGTCGAACATATAGACTGGGATGTGCTTGATGCCGCAGATGCAATTATCTTTGGTTGTCCGACCTATATGGGTAGCCTGACCTCTGCCATGAAGCTGTTTATGGAGCAATCCTCTAAACGCTGGCTGGCACGTAGCTGGCAGGGTAAACTGGCCGCAGCCTTTACCAATGGTGGCGGACTTAGTGGTGACAAGCTGGCGGTCCTGCAGCAAATCAACCTGTTTGCCATGCAGCACGGTATGCTCTGGAGTGGCTTGCCATTAATGCCGACAGGTCGTGCAGTGACGGACCTGAACCGGATGTCGAGCTTTTTGGGTTTAATGACCCAGTCAGATAACGCACCGGTAGAAGTGACTCCACCTGAAGGCGATTTAAAAACCGCGTTCTGGTTTGGCGAATATATTGCCCTGACTCTGGCAAGACTGGGCGGTAAAGCTTAAAGTTATAATAAAACCTCCAAATGCGGAGGTTTTTTTATATTCAACTTTTAATCCATTATTTATGGAAAATTCGTGCTTTATCACGTTGCCAGTCACGGTCTTTTTCAGTAGCACGTTTGTCGTGTAACTGCTTACCTTTGACCAGAGCAATTTCCAGCTTGGCATGTGGACCTTTCCAGTAGCAGGCCAGTGGAACGCAGGAATAACCTTTCTGGTTAATCGCACCCATCAACTTTTCAATTTCACGACGGTTCAGCAACAGCTTGCGAGTACGGGTTGCTTCAGGCACTACATGGGTCGAGGCGCTTAACAGAGGTTGAACCTGAGCACCAAACAGGAAAGCTTCACCATTTTTAAAGGTAATATAGCTTTCTACAATGGTCATGCGACCAGCACGCATTGATTTGACTTCCCAGCCTTTTAATGAAAGCCCCGCTTCAAATTTCTCTTCAATAAAATAATCGTGGCGGGCACGTTTATTCAGTGCAATGGTACCGCCATTATTTTTTTTTACTACAATAGATGCTTTCGCCATAATCTGATACTTCCAAACGTGCTGCTATTGTACCGCAACTAGAAATAAGGTGAAGTTTTTTAAATTAATGAGGATTATTCACCAAAAAAACAAGTTTTTGCTAAAATAAGATTCTACATAACAAACAGAGTACAAATGGATGTCTAAAACTCGTGTGATTTATCCGGGGACTTTTGATCCAATTACCAATGGACATATTGATTTGGTAACCCGCGCAGCGCGAATGTTTGATGAAGTTGTGGTAGCCATTGCTATCGGTCATCATAAAAATCCGGTATTTAGTCTGGAAGAGCGTGTCGCATTGGCGAAAGAGTCATTGAGTCATTTGGACAATGTTGAATTTGTAGGTTTTGATGGTTTGCTCGTCAATTTTTTCCGTGAGCAAAAGGCGACTGCTGTATTGCGTGGTTTGCGTGCAGTGTCTGATTTTGAGTACGAATTTCAGCTGGCCAATATGAACCGTCAGCTGGACTCCCACTTTGAAGCGGTGTTTTTAACCCCTTCAGAGCAATATTCTTTTATTTCATCCACTTTGGTGCGTGAAATTGCTCGACTAAGAGGTGATGTAACCAAGTTTGTACCACCAAACGTGGTTGCTGCCTTCGAGCGTAAACTTCAACAAGGTTGGTAGCGTGTCTTTATATATCACCGATGAATGTATTAACTGTGATGTCTGTGAACCTGTATGCCCGAATGAGGCCATCTATATGGGTGAACTCATTTATGAGATTCATCCAGATTTATGTACAGAGTGCGTCGGACATCATGATCAACCGCAGTGCCAGTTATTCTGTCCGGTGGATTGTATTCCACTGGATCCGAATCATGTCGAAACGCAGGAACAGCTGCAAGCCAAGTATGAAAAACTGACTGCTCAAAAAACATCAAGCAATTAGTCTCGATATTTGATACTATGCCGCTCGAAGTGAGCCAGACGATCGCTGCTGTGGAAATCTCCGTGATTGAAGCAGGGGAGGAAAGTCCGGGCTTCATAGGGCAAGGTGCCAGGTAACGCCTGGGCGGTGCAAACCGACGGCAAGTGCAGCAGAGAGAAGACCGCCTTCATTATGTTTTCGAGCAATCGGAATCGGAGGTAAGGGTGAAAGGGTGCGGTAAGAGCGCACCGCATGGCTGGTAACAGTTCATGGCGAGGTAAACCCCACCGGAAGCAAGACCAAATAGGAATCCATTAGGCATGGCCCATGCTGGATTCGGGTAGGTCGCTTGAGCGCATGAGTGATTGTGCGCCTAGAGGAATGATCGTTCACGACAGAACCCGGCTTATCGGCTCACTTCAACAAATTTTGATCAAACAGCACAATATGGGGTTGACGTGATTTACAGAAAATCCCATAATGCGCGCACAGTTTAAGGCTATGTAGCTCAGTTGGTTAGAGCACCGCACTCATAATGCGGGGGTCACAAGTTCAAGTCTCGTCATAGCCACCATATTCTGAAAAAACCCACTCCGATTGAGTGGGTTTTTTTATGGCTCTAGGAATAATTGTGTAATAATTAGGGTGTGTTGACACT
>DFCG01000072.1:0-9311 GCA_002367455.1 Acinetobacter sp. UBA3060
ATTTTAATTGGTGAATAACATTAAAGCCTAGACACTGGTCTAGACTTTAAATTTCAAAAAATACATAAAAATCAGTTTCATAAACTCATTTTTAGAACTTCATATAACGTGTATTATGTTAATTTTAGAGAAACTCAATAATAAAACTATTTCTTTTTAGTTTTTATCTCACTAATTAATATTCCTAAAATGACACAAAGCCCACCAATAAGAGCTAAAAACGGTAAACGCTCTCCTGCCAGCCTTCCGAATATTGCTGCCCAAACAGGCTCACCTGAATAGATAATAGCGGCCCTAGAAGGATCTACAGTACGTTGTGCCCAATTCATAGCAAATTGAGTGAGTGTGCTGGCAAATCCCAGACTTAATGTAACTACTACGAGTTGCCATGAAATATTAGGAATTTCCGTTTCTCCTGCGAAAGGCATGATAAAAAAACAGAAAATAGACGCTACTACTAATTGGATGATAGTGACATTCTTTAAATCGACTCTACCTGCAAACTTACTGATCAAAATGATTTCAAGGGCTATTCCCAGCGCACTCAAAAGAGTAAAAATTTGTCCTAAATTAAAGTTAACGCCCCTAAAATCATTCCCTGTTAGAAGTATCAAACCAATAAAGGAAAAAAATATTCCAATCCAAATAAAGATATTTGGAAGCTTCCGATAAAAAATCCAGATTAATATTGGTACAAGAGGAATATATAGTGCTGTTAAAAATGCAGACTCACTACTTGTTATCGTCTTTAAACCTATAGTTTGAAGTCCGTATGAAAGTGCTAGTACGGCACCTATCGAAATACCCGCAATAACATCATCTTTACTTGTCTTTTTTAGATACTTAAACGTAAAAATAAGCAAAATCATAGCAGCAACCAGAAATCGGCAACCAACAAAGAAAATAGGAGTCGTGTAATTAAGGACATAGTGAACAGCTAAAAAGGTTCCTCCCCAAATCATAGTTATAAATACAAGTACGATCTCAGGAGGTAATCTTTCTTTTAAGAAATGAATTAAGGACATTACAAAATCTAAAGTGAAATATACTGCACTATTATTGCATTCATCTTGTTTATAGTGCAATATATTGCACATTAAACTTGTGAATACTCAGAATGAATACTGTTCTTGAATTTTTAGGAAAAAATATTCGTTTTTTTCGAGAGAAAATAGAACTGACTCAACAAGAGCTTGCTGATCGTTCAGGGGTAAGCAGACGTACAATAATTGCTTTAGAAGCAGATCAAATAAATATTAGTTTGGCTAAATTAGATGCTATAGCAAATGCCCTAAATATTAGTTTTAGTACTTTAGTTAGTCCGCTAGATTCAAAAATTCAACACTCTTGTACAAATATCTTAGCTTGGAAAGGCAATCATACAGAAAGCTATGCAAATTTACTGGGTACAGTGGATAACGGTACACAGACAGAAATGTGGATATGGTCACTAGCAGCTGGCGATTCTTATATAGCTGAACCTGATCCAGAAGGCTGGAAAGAAATGCTCTATATTATCCATGGAGAGTTAACACTTGAAATTGAAGGTCAATTTAAGATTCTAGGCCCTGAAGATTCGTTTATTTTTTCCAGCTCTACTTTGTACTCATATCATAATAAAAGTGATGAACAGGTAAAATTTGTGAGAAATGTTATTCATTAGCAGCTCATTTAACATAATGGCGGTTATACGAAGTACACTTGTATATTAGTTTAAATATCAATTATTTAAAAATTTAGTCATGACCAAGAAATCAGCAAAAAGTCGATTTTGAAACAAGTCGGCTTTTTTATGAGCGGTTTTGATAGTTCTTGCCAATAAATTTGTTTAAAAAGTAGTCGATTTTGAGATTTTTTAAATTTTATCAATGCTTCAATGTCCAAAACTATCCACATTTTTTGTGGATAAAATTTAGGCTATTTTGTACGTTTTGGCTCACATCAATCTCGGCTCTTTGCTGCTATCCGGAATACTGGAATTTTACTATTATGAACTCATCGGGAACAGGAAGTTCCATATAAGAATAACAATAGATAAGCACAAGGACTGTAAGGTAGGACAGGAGTTATACCGAGCGAACCAATACGAAAAACCCCGGCAGGATGCCGGGGTTTTTTATTGCTTAGAATATCTATAACTGGGTATTGATCTGATAGCGTGTACTACGTCCACCACCTTCTAATTTAACGATACATTCTTTCTCAAGTAAGTCTGATAAGTGGCGAGTAGCCGTTGCCTTACTGACTTTAGCAACCTTTTGATATTGCGAAGCACTAATACCATGTTCAAAGCCATTTTCGCCACCGTCTAATAAACGATTTAGAACTTTACGTTGTTCTTCACCCAGGGCTAAATTTGAATATTTATGCCAAAATTGACTTTTAAACAATGTTCGACTGATCTGCGCTAAGGTTTTTTCAAGGCTTTCATTCAACGTGTCTAGAAACCAAATCAGCCAATCTGTGATATCAGAATCATTTTTTTGAGTTTGTTCTAATATCTCATAGTAACTTTTACGTTTATTTAATATCGCAGTAGACATTGCATACAAACGGATACTTTGCTCATCCATTTGAGCTAGAGCAAGGTCTGTAAGTATACGTGTAATACGGCCATTACCATCATCAAAAGGATGTAGGGTAACAAACCATAAATGGGTAATGCCTGCACGTAACAGAGGATCAAGCAATGAATCATTCAGACTCTGATTAAACCACGCTATGAAGGTATGTAAGCGTTCTTCTAAGCCTTCTCTTGGCGGTGCTTCAAAATGTACTTTAGGGTAATCCAATCGACCTGAAACGACCTGCATAGGCTCTGATCCCCTCAGTTGACCAATGCGTAAACGTTGCATTGTCCAGTCGGGGTCATTGAAAAGCCAACGATGCCATTGCATGAGGCGCTCAACAGTCAGTGGTTGCTTAACATCGTTCAGCGCATCCAGCATGATATTGGCTAAACCTTCTGATCGATCTGAGCTTGGATAAGGCTGTTCAAGAGTGACACCCAAGCGTTGGGCTAAAGATGATCGCAATGAAAAAACATTGAGGGTTTCATTTTCAATTGCTGATGAAGCAACGAGATTGGCAAGTAGAGTATCTAGAGTGAATTGTTCTTTCGCTAAATCATGCTGACTTTGTCCAAGAAGAATTCCTATTTTTTGATGTATCTGTCTGGTTTTAGGTAAGATAGTTGAATCTTGCCATGTGAAATTTGTCCAGTTTTCTGCTTGCCAAATCCATTTCTGCATTTTCAATCTCTCTCATCTAAAATTTAAGATGAGTTAAATATAGCACAAATTCGACTCATATTGTGAGCCGAATATGTACTGTTAATTAGCTCATTATTTATCGAGAACAGTTCTACTTGGGGCTTACATTGGGAATTCGTATAACGTGTATTATGTTAATTTTAGAAATATTGAATAATTAATCATTTATCCCGTAAGTACTGAATAAATTAAATACATAGCAACTCCGATCACAGTCGTTGCAAAAATCTTTTGCACTCGATTAGCATCTATCCGATGTATTAAACTGCGCCCAATTAACATCCCCACAATACACGCCATAACGAAAGTGAGCGTGATGGAAACAGGATATTGAAAGCCGTCCAACACGTGGGCAGAAATACTAACCCCACCAATTAGAAAAATAATCATCAAGGAGGTCGCAACGATACTGCGCATATCGAGGTCTGTCACTTTACGTACTGCTGGAACAATCACAAAACCACCACCCACTCCAAGCAAGCCAGTTAACAAACCTGCCACCATACCAATAATACCGAGAGATAAAGCAGTTTTCATATTCCAGATCAGGCGACCTGTAGTTTGATTAACCTTGCACAGTGTATTTTCATGATCATGGACTTTATTAAAGAATATCCGGTAAGCGACGAGCAGCATCACTAGACTGAATGCTAGGGTTAGCCATACTGGAGATATAATTCCTGCTAGATGCACACCATAACGTGCTGATGGAATGCTGATGAGAGCAATCCAAAGCGCAGCACGATAACGCACTATACGTTTGAATAAACCTTCAAATGTTCCAACCAAGGCGGATAGAGTGACTGCAAGTAGGCCCACAGGGGCAGCCTGTGCTACAGTCCACCCTTGACTCGCCATGAGTGCCGGCACAGCGAGAATACCTCCACCAGCACCTGTTAACCCTAGCAAGCCACCAATGGCCAAGCTTTCCAGTATCAACATCCACATAGCCCACACCCCTCTTTAAATCAAGCAATTCAACAAAAGACAAACCTTGTTGTTTAATGTTGAAACTTGTTTATCTGAAATAGTTAAGTGGAAGTTTCAAATAAGAAACTCCATTCTCTTCTGGCTCAGGGAACTGTCCGGCTTTCATGTTGATCTGTATCGAAGGTAAAATTAGTTTTGGCATACTCAAACCCGCATCGCGCTTATTACGCATTTCTACAAATTCAGCTTTGGTCGTACCATGATGAATATGAATATTTCGGTTTTTTTGCGTCTGAAGATCCGTCTCACATACATAGCGATCACGGGTTTGTGGTAAATAGTCATGGCATAGAAATACTCGGGTACTCTCTGGCAGTTCAAACAGGCGCTGTACCGAATCAAAAAGTATTGCTGCACTTCCCCGCGGAAAGTCACAACGTGCCGTACCATAATCCGGCATAAACAAAGTATCCCCGACAAAGACAGCATCACCGATGACATAACTTAAGCAGGCCGGTGTATGTCCGGGGGTGGGAATGTTATATGCTTCGATTGAACCAATCTGAAATTTCTCATCATCTTCAAATAGGTAATCAAATAACTGCTGGGCATTCCATTGCTTAATATCCAAATGATAGATCGCAGCAAAGGTCTCCTGTACCACAGCAATTTTTTGACTCATGGCAATCTTGCCGCCCAATTCAACTTTGAGATACTGCGCTGCGGTCAAGTGATCTGCATGGACATGGGTTTCCAGAATCCACTCGACTGTTAAACCCTGTGCTTTGACATAGGCAATAATCTGATCGGCATGTGTGGTCGAAGTGGTTGCAGATGCAGCATCATAATCCAACACACTGTCAATAATTGCGCATGCCTGAGTTGTAGGATCACTCACCACATAACTAAAAGTATTGGTATCTTCATGAAAAAAATCTTTTACAACAGGGAAATTTGACATCATTAAGCTCCTGCCCACTTACGGTGAATCAACACGCCTACAAGCATTGCGACAATAAAATACAGGACCTGATAATGTCCAAGACCAATCAAAGTAAAACTTGGTGCAGGACATACACCAGCAACTCCCCAACCGATACCAAACAGCAGGCTGCCAATGATTAAGCGTGGGTCAAGTTTTTGACTGGTTGGCAATAAAATAGGTTCGTTAAAAACGGTTTTCGGTGCTGCAGAACGTATAGCTTTTTGAAAGGGAATAAATGCTACGGCAATTGCACCCATCATGACAAAGGCTAGACTGGCATCCCAGTCACCAAACAGATCTAGGAAATCCAGCACTTTTTCTGGATTCGACATACCTGATACCATCAGCCCCACAGAAAACAAACCACCAAAAATAAAAGCGAGAAAATTTTTCATTTAGAAAGCTCCTGTGATATGGCGAATCATATAAACAGTGACAAAACCAGCAAACATGAAACTCATGGTGGCCACGATGGAACGTTTAGACAAACGACTCATCCCGCAAAT
This sequence comes from Acinetobacter sp. UBA3060, assembly GCA_002367455.1. Taxonomy (GTDB): domain Bacteria; phylum Pseudomonadota; class Gammaproteobacteria; order Pseudomonadales; family Moraxellaceae; genus Acinetobacter. Next base: position 5,694 of record DFCG01000072.1, read on the forward strand.
GCCGTGACCGCTGGTACAACCTGAACCTAAGCGTGTACCAAAGCCAACCAAGAGACCCGCAACCACCATCATCAGCGGACTCGCATTCAATTCAATTTCTGGCTGAACAAACAGTCCATAGATAAATGGCACCGTGATTAAGCCCAACAGAAACCAAATTGCAGGTGTTTTAAACATCGTTGAAGGGTTCAGCACCTGTTCGATTAAACCACTGATTCCGGCGATACGACCATGCACATAAAGATAGCCGACCACGGCTACGCCAAGAAGCAATCCGCCTAAAAATGCGATCAGAAAATCATGCATAGTAAATATACCCAATTACAATATATTTTTTTATATTATATAATAATTTTAATTATTCAAGTAGAAGATCTTAATTTTTTTATCTCATTATTAGGATGCATTCATGAACACTACTCAGTTAAAAACGCGAATAGACTTCTCACAAGTTGATCTTGTTAGTGATTGTCTAAAAGTTTTATCAAACCCAGATCGTCTTAAAATTCTATGTGTTTTGGTGGAAGGTGAACTCAATGTGCAGCAAATTGAAATACGCACTAATATCTACCAACCCACCTTGTCACAACAACTAACAGTTTTAAGAAACAATCAGATCGTATCGACACGACGGGAGGGTAAACAGATTTTTTATCAATTAAGCGATATGCGCGTGTTAAAAATCATGCAGACACTCTATGAAATTTATTGCAGTCACGATTAAGGTTCTGTCGCATTTCACCCTTTACAGTATCTAATCTAGTTCTTAATGCGATAGAACCATCTAACATAATGGCTGTTATACGAAATTAATGGATGTTCATATAGATTACTTGCATATTGTATTCGATCGAATACAATATAGTGAGAAGAGAAGGAATCCTCATGATTGAAATTAAACGTCTGCCAGAATTTGATGAATGGTTGGATGGCATTAAAGACAATATGACCCGTATCCGCCTGAATCGTCGATTAGATAAGGTTCAACGTGGAAACTGGGGAGACATTAAACCTCTCCAAGATGGCGTTTGGGAAATGAGAGAATTCTTCGGTTCTGGATGGAGGATGTATTACATCCAACATGGTGACGTTGTGATTGTAATGCTTGGTGGTGGAGATAAATCAACTCAACAACAAGACATCGATCGTGCAGTCAAACTATCGAAAACGTTGGAGGATTAAAATGGTTAAAGTAGCTGATTTACCAAGTTTTGATATGGCTGAGTCACTCAAAACTGAAGAAGACATTGTGATTTATCTCAATATGGTTCTTGAAGAGAATGATCCAGCTGAATTAGCTCATGCACTTGGTGTTATTGCTAAAGCTCGTGGCATGACTCAAATCGCTAAAGAAGCAGGGATTGGGCGTGAGGCACTCTACAAAGCCCTACGTCATGATTCAGCACCACGTTTTGATACAATTAATCGTGTAGTAAATGCTTTAGGCTTAAAACTCACAGTACAACACGCCTAAAGCTTTAAAAAATATAGTAAAAATGGGAGCTAAAGGCTCCCATTTTTAGATTCCTATAACGTGTATTATGTTAATTTTAGAGAAACTCATAAATGAATATAATAATTTGATTAAAATCCATTCTCTAAAATTCGGATATCAACACCAAGAACATCATCTTTTATCTTAAAGTGATGTTCTTGCATATGTACGGTTGCAAGGTGTGCATCTAAATGTTTGATACTTTTCCATTTTTCCAACATAACGACTGTATTTTTCAATGGCGCCTGATAAGACGCATGACTCTCATGATTAATAAGTAATTCGTAGCCAAAACAACCATCTTCTTCAAACACTGTTGGTGTGATCTCCTTGAATGAATTGATTACATGTTGCAGATGCTTTGAACCGGGTTTTACTTTAATTTCAGCAATAATTGTTAACATCATTTACCTCTATATCACTGATGCAGAAAAATTACGGATCAAATGTTGGCGATAGTCATCTTTTATTTGTGGTAAGTTTGGTGCTTTGATGACGTCATGAGCAATAAATGTTGACATGCTTTGCATACCAAGAAACTCATTGGCTTTTCGAAAAGGCAAATAAACCCCATCTACACCTCTCCCCTCAAAAAATTGTTTTGGATCAGTAAATGCTTCAGCAGGTGCATTCCAAGTTAATGACAGCATAAATTTTTTGCCATGCATTAAGCCTCCCGAACCATATTTTTTAGAAGTATCCGAACGTGAACGACCATCATTAGCGTATATATGACCATGACCTTCAGTAAATACATCATCAATATATTTTTTTACTGTCCATGGTGCACCCATCCACCAGCCTGGCATTTGATAAATAATAGCATCAGCCCAAAGATATTTTTTTACCTCCTCTTTTGGATCAAAAGCACTATCAGCACGCGTAACTTTAACTTTATGACCTAATTTGGTTAACACTTCTTCTGCTAAAATTGTCAAGGTATCATTCAATTCACCATTAGAATGAGCAAAAGTTTTAGCACCATTGATAATTAAAATATTATTCATCTTCATCCCAAATTGAATAGAGAAGTACAATATAAATTTAAGATCCATCAACATAAATGCAATTATTAACAAAACATTATTGATTAATTGTTAATAATTAAAATTAATATATAATTAAAAATGATTTTTTATTAATGATTTACTTAGATATGAAATCTACATTTGATGAACTTTTAGTATTTGTTACGATCGCTGATTGTGGCTCTATAGTGAAAACAGCAGAACAATTAAATCAAACAACATCTGCTATCAGTCGCACATTACAACGCCTCGAAAAAAAATTAAATGTTAAATTAATCGAACGTACAACCCGTAGCCTTAATCTTACCTATGATGGAAAAATTTTTTTAGAAAGAGCAAGAAAATTACTTTCTGATTTGAATGAAGCTGAAGAGTTGTTAATTAATCCAGGTACTGAACCTACAGGCTTAATTAAAATAGATTCAGCAACACCGTTTGTATTGCATGTAATTATTCCATTAATACCAGAGTTTATAGAACGATATCCAAAAATCAGTATTGAACTAACTAGTCATGATCATGTAATTGATTTATTAGAGCATAAAATAGATGTTGCTATACGATTTGGTGATCTAGAAGATTCAAGTCTCTATGCAAAATTATTATATAAAAGTCGTTTGTATATCGTTGCTAGCGCTGAATATCTCAAAAAAAATAACTTACCAAAATCTATTATTGAGTTAAATCAACATAGATTATTAGGATTTAGCCATCCTTTGCATTTAAATAATTGGCCAATTTATATAAATGATCAACTATATAAAACTTCACCATCTATTACAGCTTCTAATGGCGAAAGTGTTCGTCAACTTGCTTTACAAGGCGTAGGAATCGCTTGTCTCTCTGAATTTTTAATTTTAAAGGATATAAAAGAAGGTAAATTAATTGCTTTATTTGAAGATGAAATAAAGATTCATGAGCAAAAAATCCATGCTGTCTATTACAAAAAAAATTATATACCTAAGAGAGTTAGATTATTTATTGATTATTTATATGAAAAATTACAACAGCTTAATTAATTTTAAATGGATTTTTCAAACCAGAGTCTGAAAAATCCACCAAATCACTACCCATTTAACATAATGGAGGTTATGC
>DFCG01000173.1:0-5092 GCA_002367455.1 Acinetobacter sp. UBA3060
AATGCCCATTCATCCAGAAAGTACATTGTGGTACGACCACCACGGCCAATGTTGTCACCAGCTTCACCAGTGACGGTTGCGCCGTTGTCCGGGTTAATGATTCGCATGTAGTTGTCATGCACTTTCTCAACAAAGCCTTTAGGCTTCATCCAGTCCGGCAACTTGGAAAACATATCCCTGAATTTGTGCAGTAACGTTTTTGGATCGCCTTTCTTATCCACCAGATCTTCTTTACGGCTACCGACGCCACCAGCAAAGCCTTCAACGAATAACCACCGGTGCAAATAAAAGCCCAGGACTACATAGCTCATCCCTTCATCACGACTTTTTTCAATTAAGCCATGGGTCTGGGTACTTTCACGTTCAATCAGCCAATCAACGAGTTCAACCTGACCTGGACGCAAAACAAAAGGAATATTCGCCGGCAATCCAAAAGGCATGCCCCGTGGATCATAAGTCCATACCCAGTGATTAAACCAGTGAGCCGGATCATTTTTACATCTGTAGATTTCAGCTTCTCGACTTAGTTCATTTTGCTCTATCAGCATCCGGTAGTAATAACGCCGTTTCATTTCTTCAATGATTTCAGGCAGACGTGTATTGATCGTCCACTCTTTAATTAGTGGCGCTATATCTTCGATTGCATAAGTCATAACTTGCCATTAATTGCTAAACGCGAAAGCTCTTGAGCGGATAGTCCGTTAAGCTCATCTGGTGTGAATTGATGCGTTGATTTGGTTTCTTGTTGAATTGGCCCGCCGTCTGGACCAGTGATTTCCTGCTTTGTCACACGGCCATCTGTTTCTTGGAATGCCTGTTTCAGCAGATTTTGTTTTGCCCGTTTATTTTTTCCAGAATCCTCATACATCTTCTGAAGCTCACGTAAACGAAACGCCTTGTTAGCAATCGCAATATCATCAATATTTTCACGAAACTCTTTGCGAGTTTGCTCAAATAAATCCTTTAATTTTTTACTGAGATTACGACCTGCATATTTTGTCGGGTCATAACTGTGACATTGTTTTCGATCAATCTTGATCTTATATATTTCTTCTACCGCGTCTGCTACTTGTTGAGGGGTTTCAAAGCAAGCAAGAGACTGAACTATAAACATTTTTACAGGCTCTTTTAATGCTGCCATAAACACCTCTTTGTCGTTCTACGTCGTACAAGATAGGCAAAAAAATTTAACCAATCACACAGTTCCCACAACACGCAGCCATACTTGCCTCTGATACAAACGGCGCATTCTTGGCAATTTCTAGAAGTCTTTTAACAGACTCATCAGCACCCCATCGTTTTGTTTCACCAAAGAACACTTCAACATCATGGCCAGCCAGGTAATGTTTAGGCAGTCCGGTCATATCGCTATAAATAATTTCGCCATCTTCATCCCGTTCTACACCAATGTGATACAGCTCATGTTCAATCAAGCGGCAGAAGTCACGATCTGAAGCCTGTTCGCAATAAGTGGCATCAATGGTGATTAAGTATTGAGGCACAAAACCAAACCAGTCCCGCATCTGCTGTTCCTGACGTGCTTTCTTCCAACCACCCTGGTTAAACATGACCTTTTCACATTGGCCCAACACCATACGCTTTTTCGCTACGGCGGCCGATGAAGCCCATGCAAATGCAAGGAACTCATCATTGTCGTGGAGTAGTTCAGCAATATGATCGTGATCCGGGTTATGCAGTTCCCCGCCTAAAGTTAACCAATTATTAACGACCCATTCTTTAAGCTCTGGCGCAGGTGCCAAGCGAATGGCTTCCTCTTCCTCGGCCTGATCAATCAGATCTGTCGGTGGGAATGGTCTGAACTGTTCCATAAGATGCCTTTAAATTCCGAAGCCACTTAGTAGCTCGACCCATGTTGATATCACTGATTTCAAAACGGTGATACCGATATCCCATTTCTTCAGCATGATCATAGCGATCTATGCTCCAGGCTTTCGTGGCCAGTTTGCCTTTTCGCCCTCCGGACCAGGAACCACCAGCGATTTCAATCAGGTATCCATATTCGATTAGGTGCAGATCAAAACGCCAGTGCTTGGTACTTTTGAAATGAAAATACTCTTCATATTTAATTTCCATACGATCTAGAATTTCTTTCATTCGATCGAATGCTTCTAGATATTTTTCGCCGGCTTTAGGTAATGGCCTGTTACGAGGTTTATTTTTAACTGGGCCTTTGGTAGTTAAGCCTTTATAGAGTTTTAGATCCATAATCTTTGCCCATTAAAAAACCTCCCTAATGAGGCTTAACATCTACATTTGTTTCTTTATATCTGTAGTTTCATCGATCATATTATTTATTAAACCTTCAACCACACTCACATTTGCAATAAACTTCTCCCTATTTAAATAATAATTATCCTTACAGGGTATGGGATAAACTTGTTCATCAACATCTTTAGTTTTATTGAATTCTTCAAATTTTTTTACAATAATCCAATCATCTCTCATAACGATTGAAAGCTTACACAAATAGCGCACTTCAACGTAAAAAGAGCTTACTTTTTTTAGATATTCATCGATGTGTCGTTCGTTTCTAATACCTCTAAAAAGCAAACTAAAGCGAATTAAATGGTCAACAATGTTGATTTCCTTTCGATCAATATCATCTTCATCGATTACTGCATGAGCATACTGTATAATAATTTCTTCAATCTCTATAGCTTTACTATTAATCAAATCTAAGGTTGAAAATAGAGATTTTATTTGATGTTCTTCCCGCCAATCATTAAAAAGTAAAATTGCAACAATAGGGGTAATACATGTAGCAGCAAAGCTCATTGCATCCTTAACAGAATTTTCTAAATTAAACCCTGTCAAATAATTAAAAATTAAACAAACCAGTAAATACGCAACAAACATCACAAAAAAAATTATCAGTGTTGTAGCTATTTTCTCCGCATTATTACCTTTTAAATTCATAATTCCCCCCTAATTTATTAAAGGATATTACGCTAAATTTTATGTTCGATTAATGACTGAGAAGAATAGTTCTCAGATTCTTAATTCGTTCTTTCAAACGTATCATCACATTATCAATTGCGACTAGTTCACTATGCCTTAAGCATACACGACTGAGATTCTGATACTTAGACNNCAATAAGAAAAGAAAAACCCCGACAAATTAATGACGGGGTTTGAGTCGTAATACGTTCGACAAAAGGAAAATAGCAATATATTTCAATAAAAAACCCGTTTAACTCTCTCCAATTAAACGGGCTTGACTTGCATCACAACGTCTTTCTTCTTTTGCAGAGCAACTATATTGCTTAAATATTACAGCTTTATGAAACAGCTCTTTGCTTGAGTGATTGTTATTCAACTTCTTTCAAACAATCCCGGCACACCTTGATTTCTTCATCATCAACCGTGTAATCGATCTCGGTCGCACCATGCAGGCCGAATAAGCAGAATATGAATTGGAGCATTTGATTCTCCTTTCTAATTGTTTTCGAGAGACAAACTGTTTTGCTTCTCGTTTTTAGAATCTGGCACGCCATGTAGGACTCGAACCCACAACCATTGGTATAGAAAACCCATGCTCTTTCCAGTTGAGCTAATGGCGCAAGGTGGCGGCATTAATTTAAAACCACTAGAAATTAATGAAACCGCCATAATGCAAAAAGCCCTCTTCGCGGGGCTAAACGCTACTCACCAATCCACCATCTCGAAATGGGCTATCAATCTGATTTTTTGGCTTTCAACCTAATTAGGCGGGGTGTCATCCCAATTCTGTAATTTACTCTGAGGCCCACTCAGTACGTGACGAAATCGTACTGGATTCAAACCACTTATACGGCTGGTTTCTGCATCACGCCGTTTGCGCTAATAGCTGAGCAAATTAATGCACAGCGTCACAAATCCGAGTTACCTAATGGTTGACGTTATTTCATAAGATCACCAATTGTTCAGGTTTATTTCAGGCATTAAAAAAGCCCACCATTTGGCGAGCTTTTCAATCAACTTAGTGCATCACATACACCTCGGTCACTATAACAGAAATATGCCATATCGCGTCTAGACAGTCAACTCCCTATACAAATTATGATCATCTAGAAGGTTCAGTAACTTCAAATGAGCAATTACATGCTCCATTATCTCAAATGCCTCTTGGGGGTCAACTCCCTCAATTTTATGCAAAAATAATCTTAATTTACCATCTACCATACTTGTCATAATTGAAACCTTCCTTTTAAGAATTTCAGGAAAATCTATGTATGAAACAACTTCTTGTCTGGTGGTTCCTTCAACTAAAATTGCTATAACTCTATTTTTCATCACAGTTCATCGTTTATTTATTGATTTCTCAATCTTTTATCATGCCCAGCTAAATAAAATCTAGCACAACTCACCATAATTGCAGCTTGGGCTTTAGACTGATTGGTCTCATCCGCAACACGACTCAACCCTTTATTTTCAACCTTATTCTTCACCAAGCACATTAGAGCAAATTTAGTCGTGAAGTCTGCTGTTTCAGACTGAAATACACCTTTAAGTAAATCCTGCACCTGATCTGCTTCAAAATCACTGATCTCACACTTGATATAACACTTTGAGTTACGCGGTGTTTTATCAGCCTCACGGATCAACCAATAAATTTGATTTACATGTAACCCATCTGGCAAATCTCCGCCCTTCATCCGAACGGTTTCACACCATGCCCCAAACTGTTCCAACCACCCATCAATGTTGTACTTCGCCCAATCCATTACTTCTGCCTTTACCGCTGCATTCATCCTAAATCCCCTACCATCTTCTCTATCTGCTGGATCGCATGACCTGACTTCACTTGATCCGTACTAAACCGTATTACCTGAAAACCCATCATTGTTGCTACGTTGTATTTTTCTAAATCACCTAAGTACCCTTTTCCCCTTGTGTGCCTTCCTCCACTCCAGATCGCACCTTCAACCTCTACCAGTATCTTTTTTCCTACCAGGTGGAAATCTGCTCTCCATTTCCGCTTTGGGTGAAACTCAAATTCCTGCTCAAACTCAATTTTTAAAGTCTTTAGTTCTCGGGCCAGTTTCGCCTCAAACTCATTCGGTACTTTTTCGCCTTTCACCTTAGGACGCTT
>DFCG01000050.1:0-242 GCA_002367455.1 Acinetobacter sp. UBA3060
AAAACTCATCTTTGATTTACCTAACCGTTCTTTAAAGGTTCCACATAATCAAAAAGATGAAAATATAACCCCCAAACTTGAAGCTTTGGGTTTTGGTGCAAAGCTTGTGAAGACTGAAACTTATATAAGCAATCAACAGGCTAAGCAAACAAGTACCTACACCATTCCTAAAATGGATTGCTCTGCTGAAGAGCAAATGGTCCGTATGGCTCTTGCAGATATTGAAGCAGTTAAAGGTCTTA
>DFCG01000050.1:342-3817 GCA_002367455.1 Acinetobacter sp. UBA3060
GAAAGCCAGTTGGATTTTCTCGGCGAATGACGTTGTCGTAAATATGGGCGTTATATTTGCCGGTGTACTCGTGGCGTGGACGGGATCAGCTTATCCAGACTTAATCATTGGCATCCTGGTTTCTTTATTCGTGCTTAATGGTGCTCGAAAGATTTTGGCTTTGAAGTAAGAGTATCGAAAATGAATCTATTTCAAGTTAAACAAAATCAGATCGTCAAAATTAGAGATCTCAAAAAAGGTAATCAATACAGTCATACCACTGATCCCGTATTGGAACGGCTCCAACTATTAGGTTTTAGAGAGGGTGAAACTCTACAAGTACTCGCTAAAGGTGTTTTTGGCGGAGATCCTGTTTTAGTTCAGATTGAAACTTCAAGATTCGCATTAAGAAAGAATGAAGCTGAAAGAATTTTTGTAGAGTTAGTATCCAATGAAGATTAAGAATATTGCATTAGTCGGTAATCCAAATTGCGGAAAAACCTCTTTATTTAATACACTTACTGGTACGCGACAAAAAGTTGCCAACTATGCTGGGGTTACCGTAGAAAGAAAAGAAGGTTCTTTTAACTTACCTTCTGGTGATGCAATACGAGTATTGGACTTACCCGGAACTTACAGTTTAAAACCTAGTAGTTTAGATGAAGAAGTCACCAGGGCAGTTTGTTTGGGCGAGCTAAAAGGTGAAATTCTACCCGACATTTTTATATGCGTCGTAGATGCCACAAATTTAAGCTTACATTTGAGCTTGGTTCTCGAAGTTCGTGCTTTAAATCGCCCTATGATTCTTGTATTAAATATGATGGATGAGGTCAAAAAGCGTGGTATTTCCATTGATAAGGATAAACTGTCTCAACTGTTAGGTATCCCTGTAGTTGAAGCTGTCGCAGTTAAAACAAAAGGAATTCAAGATTTAATTAATCAATTAGATCAAAAAAATCTTTTTATTACTCCTTATCATTCTGAATTAAGTCATTTTGAACAGGTCAAACAAATCACCAAACAAGTTATTTTAAATAATGACANNCAGGTAGCGTGCTTGCATATATGCCTCAGATTTTGATTTTATTCTTCTTCATTTTAATGCTTGAAGAGTCAGGCTATTTACCCCGAGCAGCATTTCTTTTAGATAAATTAATGTCTAAAGCCGGGCTTAGCGGCCGTTCATTTATTCCTCTGCTATCCAGTTTTGCTTGTGCGATTCCCGGAATTATGGCAACCAGAAGTATCAGCTCTGAACGGGACCGATTAGCAACAATTATGATTGCACCATTGATGACCTGTTCAGCAAGATTGCCCGTATATGCTTTATTGATCGCGGCATTTATTCCGAACCAATTAATCTACGGCTGGTTAAGTCTGCAAGGATTAGTCCTTTTTGGTCTTTATATGTCGGGAATAGTCTCAGCGTTATTAGTTTCACTCTTTCTGAAGTTGGTTCGAAAAGATAAAACTGAAAGTATTTTTATTTTTGAGCTTCCCACATACCGAATTCCAGATATTAGAAATATTGCATTAGGCTTATATGATAGGGCAACTATTTTCTTAAAACGAGTTGGTGGCATTATCGTTGCACTGTCTATCTTGTTATGGGTGCTAGTCACGTTCCCTCAAGCACCAGATAATGCAACCATGCCAGCCATTAACTATAGTTTAGCTGGTCAGTTAGGACATTTAATTCACCCTATATTTGCGCCTATTGGTTTTACATGGGAAATATGTATTGCACTCATTCCTGCTATGGCAGCAAGGGAAGTTGTAATTGCAGCTCTTGGGGTGATTTATGCGATGTCAGGTGATGAAGATACTGTAACTCAAAGTCTGTTAAGTCAAATTTCAGGCCCGGATGGATGGGGGTTAGCCACAGGTTTATCATTATTGGTATGGTTTATTTTTGCTCCACATTGTCTTGCCACGTTAGCAACAATTAGACGAGAAACAGGTAGCTGGAAACAGCCTGTCGTTATGGCAACTTATTTGTTTGCATTAGCCTACATCTTTTCATTCATCACATATCAAGTTGCGAGTAAGTTTTAATTAGCAAATGAATAAAAGAGGGGGGGAGCTAGCTCCCCCCCTTTATTAAATTACTCGATGTAAGCGTGGGCTTCTGAATACTTTTATCTAACTATAACAACTACTTAAATGTTTAAATCTCTAGGTTTTGAATAGTCGAGGTATCAGACGAATATAGATTGGTAAAAAGCATAGTTCAACGATAGTCTGAGTCAAGATTACAGCAGGAATTATGGGCATACTTCCCGGAATTGCAAAAGCTAATGGAAGAATAACAAATGAATTTCTATATGATGCTGAAAAGGACACAGCACTAGCAGAGCCAGATTCTAATCGAAAAATACGAGCAATTATCCAACCCACGAATGGAGCAATAATGGCAAAAGAAATATAAATTGGTAAAGCTTGAAGAGCTGCACTTTTTGCAAGCCCAATTTGAGGCATAACTGATGCTAGGACGATAAACAAAACTAGGGCTGTGGCAGGTACAGGAAATAAGTTTAGGCTTTCAGCCACTTTTTCTGCTTGTTCATTTCTATTCCCAATGAACTGAACTATAGCTGCCATTGCTAAGGGTGCAACAATGAACCATACAAACGCATGGACAAAAGGACCAATTTCAACAAGCTGAGCTACCTCTTCTCCGAGGAGTACACCAAGATAAATTGGTAGTAAGATCATTTGGATAAGCAATAATACAGGTGTCATCGCAAGTAATAATCTTGCATTACCTTTCCCAACATGGGTGAAAGTAATCACATAATCAATACACGGTGCTAGTAGAACAAAAAGTACAGCTAAACGAATAAGTGGGTTTTCAGGTAAAAATTGTATTAGACCTGCCGTAATTAAAGGTAAGGCAATAAAGTTAGTAATAAGTAATGCAGAAATAAAACGTAAATTTTTTAATGCCTTGCCAATTTCTGCAATAGGTACTTGTAAAAAAGTAGCAAATAACATTAATGCCAGTGCAGGGTTAATCAAACTTTCTAAAATCGTCGCTCCACTGATGGTTAATCCAAAAATAACTCCGATAAAGATGGTACAGAAGTAGATTTTGACTTGATTATCTTCAAGAAAATTTCGAATATTTTCCATTTTAATTGAGTTACTCACTTGCTTTTAAATAGCGGTATACCGCCTGGCGACTAATTCCAAATGCCTGGCCTAATGCCATTTTTGAAGGGTACTTTCCTTCCTTCCATTCTTGTCTTAAAGCTTCAGCCTGTTCAGGTTTCAATTTATGTACACGCCCTTTGTACTTTCCTTGAGCAGAGGCCAGTTTTATTCCTTCTTTTTGACGCTCTAAAATGATCTCACGTTCGAACTGTGCAAAAGCGCCCATCAATTGCAGCATCAAATTATCCATCGGGGTAGATTGAGCAGTGAAAGTAATATTTTCTTTTACGAACTGGATGGCAATTCCTCGTTTGACCAGTTTATCGGCACTGTTGCAAATAGG
>DFCG01000019.1:0-2123 GCA_002367455.1 Acinetobacter sp. UBA3060
GCAACACTTGCCAAAGCCAGGCTCATTGCCATAATCATTTTTTTCATATTCTTACTCATTCAAAAAAATTTGCTCACAAAACCTGAAGGTTTTATGAGCAAAATTTAGTTTCTAGGTCAAAACGATTTTAGAAAGTACGTCCAATTTCGAACTGGATGTTTTTAGTATCATCACCGTCTTTTTTATTCAACGGATAAGCATAGCTAAGTGATAATGGTCCAATCATGGTGATCCAGGTGAAACCTGCACCCACGCTATAGCGCATATTATCTGCATCGAAACCGAAGTTATCTTTACAGTACTGCTTTCCATTTACTGAAGTGCCATTAACGAAAATATTTTCATTTGATACATCACATTGGGTATCAAACACTTGTGCACCTTCAGCAAAGATGACTGGACGAACCTGACGTGCCCAATCCCCTTTAAATGGTACTGGAAGCACTAATTCGGTACCAAATTGAATTAGTGCATTACCACCTACTTCCTCAGGAGAAGGATCCGTTTGACCTGTATCAGAGAAATATACACCTGGATATTTAGGACCTAATGTACTATTTTCATAACCACGAACCGAACCAAAACCACCTGCATAGAAATTCTTGTAGAATGGCAAGTCATTACCATAACCCAACTTACCATAACCGCGCAGGACAAAATCTTTGCCTAATGGGAAAAATGCCTGAGCGTCATAAGTGACTTTTTGATACTCGACATCACTACCTGGCAAGGCAATTTCAGCATTGACACGATGTGACATACCCGTTGTCGGGAACATCGGTCTATTTAAGGTATTATAAGACCAACCTAAATTAAGGTTATAAGTCAAAAAATCACCCTGGAATTCTTGACCATATGGAACTGGATTAGGGCAAGGCTGGTAACCAGTAACATTCCCAGCAGAATCTTTAATTGGAACTAATGCTTGAGGACAATACTCACCACTTTTTGTTTCTTTTCCGCCATTACGTTCCAAATAATCAGCAACATAAGTCGACACATATGGACCAGTGGTTACATCCGTCTGATCAACATTCAGACCCAAACTAACACTTTGGTTTTCATCAATTGGATAACCAAAGTTAATCCCACCACCAAAACTATCCGTCACATAGTTGTTGACGTTATAGTCATCATCAAGCTTGGTTTTACGGTAATACATGTTATAGCCGCGACGCACACCATCAATGGTGAAGTACGGGTCCATCACGCTCAAGTTATAATAATCTTGGGTTTCAGAACGCGACAAATCGATTGAAACACTATTACCTGTACCCAGGAAGTTGGTCTGACTTAAACCTGCCTGGAAAGTCACACCACCGCTTTGTGAGAAACCAACTGCAAGAGTACTGGTCCCTGAATGCTGCTCTTCAACGGCAACATTCAAGTCCACCTGATCTGGTGCACCCGGAATACGTGCAGGTTTGATATCGACAGTTTTAAAGAACCCGGTACGCTCCAGACGGACCTTAGACAGGTCAATCTTTTCATTACTAGCAAGTGCACCTTCCATTTGGCGCATTTCACGACGTAGTACTTCATCTGCAGTTTTCGTATTACCAGTGAAATTAATACGTCGCACCGTGACTTGCTGACCCGGATTAATATAATAATTTAGATCAACCAGTTTGGTTTCGTTGTTAATTTGAGGAACAATATTGACTTCTGCATAGTAATAACCTGCATTACCATACTTACGCTGCAATAACTGCTTAACCGCGTTGACTTTTTCCTGCGAATAAATTTCGCCTTCTTTGAAAATTTGTAAAGCCTGTAATTCTTCAGTCTTATAAAGNNAGATACATGGCACGCAAAGCTTCTAGGCTCGCCGCCATCTTTTCACGTGCATAACGGTCATTACGCGAAATGACCGAACTCCAGCCACTTTCTTTTACGGCAAAGGCCTGCTTGATATCAGACTCTTTAAATACGGTATTCCCGATAATATTGATATCGAAAACTTTAGCCGCTTTACCTTCAATAAAATCAATCAGCAATTCAACACGGTTATTTGGTCGAGGCGTCGTGGTGACCGTAATATCGGCATCATAACGACCTTGCTGCATGTATTGCTGTTCAAGTTCAGTTTCAATAGTTTGCAGCGCTGATTTTTTCAGCACTTC
>DFCG01000019.1:2175-2772 GCA_002367455.1 Acinetobacter sp. UBA3060
ATTGTCAGGAGTTAAACGTACTAATCCATCAAATTTTATATCTTGTACAATGAATTCATCTGCTGCATATACTTGTTGTGCTACTGCCATTGCACTAACGAGTGCCAGAGGCATAAATAAATGTGTGTGCTGCATGCCAGTCTTTTCCGCTGTTAATTTATTCCATTTACGTTGTTATAAACGCATAAAATCATTAAATAATGCCAGAAGCATCATACTGCCGAGCAGTACCATACCAATTTTTAACCCAACCAATTGTATTTGTTCGGAAACAGGTTTACCACGAATTAATTCAACAAAATAGTAAACCAGATGTCCGCCATCAAGCATTGGAATAGGCAGTAGATTTAATATTCCTAAACTTACACTCATTAGCGCCATAAAGGAAATAAAAGTTTCCCAGCCCATTTCTGCGCTTTGTCCTGCCACTTTGGCAATAGTAATTGGACCTGATAAATTATCCAGGCCAATCAGACCACGTACCATTTTGACAATCGAGTTCAGAATCATCGAAGATAAATGTGCTGTTTTATCAAATGCCATTACCAGTGCTTCGCCTGGCGAGTAATGAATGGTCTGTTTATATTCTGCAGGAAT
>DFCG01000019.1:2782-3225 GCA_002367455.1 Acinetobacter sp. UBA3060
AGTAATTTTTCTGGAGATGCCTGTACCACCTGCACCACATCAAACCAGTCTTTCATCTGAACGCCGTCAATGGCCAGAATCTTGTCACCTTCTTTCAAACCTTGACGGATGGCTGCACCATCTTCACTCAATTTGCTGATCACTGCCGGAATTTCTGGCCGATAAGGCAAGAACCCCAGGCTTTCTAGCGGCGATTGACTTTGATCTTTTAAATAGTTTTGAATCGGCAACTGGAACAATTTGTTTTCACCAGCGCGATCTGCCTGAATAGAAACCACACCAGTTTCACCAACACGATCCACCAAGGCATAACTGAGCTTTTCCCAAGTTTCCACCTGAGTACCATCCACAGCTACAATTTTGTCACCCGGCTGCATTTGTACGGTGGCAGCAGGCGTATTTGGTAAAACTTTACCCACACGGGTATTGAGCTGTTCTTGTGC
>DFCG01000019.1:3253-41556 GCA_002367455.1 Acinetobacter sp. UBA3060
AAGGCAGACAATTGATACTGAATTCCGGATTTTTTCGAGGTCCATTTTAATAATGTTGGCCCAAATCCAATGGAATAGACCAATACTTTAACGCCCAGTTTACGCGCCACAATATAGTGACCGAACTCGTGAATCGCAATTAAGGGACCGAGTAAGAGAATTGCTGCGGCAATCATAAACAAGGCATTCATATCTTAACTTCCTTTACTCACAACGTATTGCTGTGATAAACCTCGTGCCATTTGATCTGCTTGCAAGATAGCCTCCAGATCATGTGCAGGTTGATTGTCCATCTGATTTAGGACATGCTCAACTACCTGAGGAATTTGGGTAAATCTGATCTGTTGATTTAAAAATGCAGCAACTGCAATTTCATTGGCCGCATTTAAAATCGTAGGTGCAATTCCGCCACTCTGCATGGCCTGACGGGCCAGTTTTAATGCAGGGAAACGGAGCATATCCGGTTCTTGAAAATTAAGTTGTGAATGCATAAACAGATCCAGTGGCACCACATGCGTACTAATACGCTCAGGCCATGCCAAAGCATGTGCAATAGGCGTGCCCATATCTGGATTACCCATTTGTGCCAAAGTCGAACCATCAACGTATTGAACCATGGAGTGAATAATACTCTGTGGATGCACAACAACTGTAACAAATTGTTCTTGAACTGCAAACAAATGGCAGGCTTCGATCAATTCTAAACCTTTATTCATCAAGGTAGCAGAATCGACTGAAATTTTTTGACCCATGGACCAGTTAGGATGCTTGCAAGCTTGGGCAGGTGTGACCTCTTCAAGTTGCTGCATGCTATGGTTCAGAAACGGCCCACCCGACGCGGTCAGCAGAATCTGGGATACACCCAGTTTGGGCTTGCCATGACGCTCTGCCTCAAAATAATGCTGTGGCAGACATTGGAAAATCGCGTTATGTTCAGAGTCAACGGGAAGCAGTAATGCCCCATGATCGCGCGCTGCCTGCATCATGATGTCACCCGACATCACCAAAGCTTCTTTATTGGCCAACAGTACGCGTTTACCCGCTTTCACAGCAGCCAATGTCGGCAATAATCCTGCAGCCCCAACGATTGCTGCCATCACAATATCAACATCAGCGTGTTCAGCCACAGCAATTAAACCGGCTTCATCTTGCAGAATTTCAATATTAGCCAAATGATGTTGCTGGAGTCGTTTTGAGAGTTCATCTACTTTTTCAGCCGGCACCACCGCCACTTTAGGACGGTATTGCCGGCAAATTTCAACCAGCTCCTCGATACGACTTTGCGCGGTCACAGCAAAAACCGAGTATGCTTCAGGATGTCGCTGCAAGATTTTTAAAGTACTTTGACCAATGGAACCTGTAGCACCCAGTATACAAACTGCTTGTGACATTTATAAATCTACACCAATAAGTTTTAAAACAGCCATACCTGCTGCAAAGATTGGAGCTGCAGCAAGCAAAGAATCAATACGATCCAGTACTCCGCCATGTCCTGGCAAAATTCGACCTGAATCCTTAATACCGGCACGACGTTTGATCATGGATTCAAACAGGTCACCCAGTACCGAACTAAATACTGTAACCACAGAGAGAATCAGGAATAAAATCAGTTCTGGCCAGGTCATATCCAGATAAAGTAAGGCAACTGCCGTTACAATCAGCATTGAAGTAACAATACCACCATACAGCCCTTCCACAGATTTATTAGGACTAACATTCGGCGCCAACTTTTTCTTGCCAAATTTACGACCCACAAAATACGCACCACTATCTGCGCCCCATACCAGTAAAAACAGGTACATCAGCCACCACGGTGAACTTTGCCAGACAGAGAAAATTGCAGTAACCGCAGCAGAGATCAGAACTACGCCGATTCCGTGCAGGCTGGCGTTGTACCAGCCATCATATTCAGGATAGGTTTTAACCCAGTAAATGCTGAGCAACCAAGTAATTATAGAAGCCACCCATAACAATAAGGCAACTTCGGCAAAATACAATGCCAAAGCTGAAAGTGCTGCAGTGAGCACTCCATATCCCCAAGCAACAGGTTTGATGACATATTTAAATTTTCGCGGCATGAGTTTGAACCACTCATAACCGGCCACCCCAGCAGCAAGAACCATCAATACAAACATTGGATAATGTGATTCAGTAGCAAACATACAGCTCAGTACAACTGCTACCAACACCAATGCGGTTATAATCCGCTCAAACATGTATTAATTCTCAAGTTTTTCCTGATGAATCTGTTCTGATGTTTTACCAAAACGACGTTCACGCCCGCCAAATACGGCAAGTGCATCATCAAGTTCTTCAACGGTAAATTCTGGCCATAGCGTCTCAGTGAAATACAGCTCTGCATAGGCTGCCTGCCACAACAGGAAATTCGACAGACGGAAGTCCCCACCCGTACGAATCAGCAGATCAACTGCAGGTAAATCACCAAGGCTGACATATTGACCAAATACATCAGTATTAATTGCATCAAGATCTAATTTATTTGTTAAAACATCGCTGGCAATTCGCTGTGCAGCTTGTGCCATATCCCACATACCACCATAACTGATTGCAATAGTGAGTGTCATACTATTGAAATTAGCAGTCCTTTCTTCGGCATGCAACATAAGCCCCTGTAATTCTGGGGACAAACGGCTGCGATCACCGATAAAGCGTAAGGCAATATTGAATTTTTCCATGCGGGGTAATTGTGCATGAATGGTGTCAACCAGCAATTTCATGAGCAATTCAACTTCAAACTGTGGACGATTCCAGTTTTCACTGGAAAAGGCAAATACAGTTAAAGCCTGGATATTTCTTTTTTTACAGTGTTCAACAATCGGATCCAGAACCGTTTTTCCTTCACGGTGTCCATCACCTTTCTGCATCTGATTTTTTTTGGCAAAACGATTGTTGCCATCCATGATGATGGCAACATGTTTCGGAAGACGGGGATTTTCTTCAGCAACGGTCATCGATGAATTAGACCTTCATCAATTCAGCTTCTTTCGCAGCCAAGCGCTTGTCAACTTCAGCAACAAATTTGTCAGTAATTTTCTGGATTTCGTCAGCAGCACGACGCTCTTCATCTTCAGAAATTTCTTTTTCTTTCAACAAAGCTTTGATATCGCCCAATACATCACGACGGATGTTACGGATCGCTACTTTGGCATTTTCTGCTTCATTACGCGCAACTTTTTGCATGTCACGACGCGTTTCTTCAGTCAACGCAGCCATCGGTACACGAATCGCATCTGCTGTAATTGGGTTCAGACCCAAGTCAGATTCACGAATCGCTTTATCAATTGCAGAAACCATTGAACGTTCGAAAGGCTGGATTAACAAAGTACGTGAATCTTCAACACCTACGTTTGCCACCTGGTTCAATGGAACGTCTGAACCATAGTAAGAAACCATCACGTTATTTAAAATTGATGGATGCGCACGACCGGTACGAACTTTTGCAAAACCATGCTCTAGAGATTCTAGAGTTTTGTTCATACGGTCTTCGCTGTCTTTTTTAAGATCGTTAATCATATGATCTTCCTTACTTAATTCTTGAAAAGAGGTTATTACTAAATTAGCGTGTAGTATAAAGTGCTTTGGTGCTCACGTCATTAATTGGTAACGTGAGTCCCTTCTTTTTCACCCATCACAACGGAAAGCAATGCGCCAGATTTATTCATATCGAATACTTGTAGCGGCACATTGTGATCACGACATAAACAGATTGCAGTTAAGTCCATCACACCCAGCTTTTCGTCCAGAACTTGGTCAAAAGTCAATGTGTCATATTTAACCGCATCATCATATTTGCTTGGATCTTTATTATATACGCCATCAACTTTGGTCGCTTTCAAGATCAAGTCTGATTCGATTTCAATACCACGTAAACAGGCAGCTGTATCTGTCGTAAAGAACGGATTACCTGTACCTGCCACGAATACACACACTTCACCCTGAGTCAGGTGACGGATTGCATCACGGCTTGAGTAAGACTCAACCACGGCACCAATTGGCAATGCAGACATTAAACGGGTTTTAATATTACGGCGCACCAAAGCGTCGCGAAGTGCCAAACCGTTCATGACTGTTGCTAGCATACCCATCTGGTCGCCAGTTACACGACCAACTAGACCATCTTTTTGTAGCTGGCTACCGCGATACAGGTTACCACCACCCACAACAATACCTACTTGTACGCCTAAACCCACGAGGTGCGCAATAGAAAGTGACATCTGATCGAGCACTTGTGCATCGATCCCCATGTCTTTATTGCCTGCCAGCGCTTCACCAGAAAGCTTTAACAGGATGCGACCAAAGCGTGGCTTTTTAGAATCCAACATCATCAAACTCCAAAGTATTCAATTTAATTTTTTTTAATTCAAAATCTTAAGCAGACTTGATTGAAATGAGTTTTGCGTACAGATCGTATTCATCTGCATCGGTAATCTCGACTTCAAGTAAATCCCCTGCCTTAATGACGCTTTTATCGATATCTTCAACAAAAACATTGCCATCAATTTCAGGTGCATCTGCATAAGAACGCGCAACCGCTACCGGGAATTCGTCTTCCAGGTCATCTACCAGCACAGTCATGGTCTGACCGATACGTTTTTGGAGTTTGGCTGCCGAGATTTCTTGCTGAACCTGCATGAAACGCTCATAACGCTCTTGTTTAATTTCTTCAGGAACGTGATCTGGCAAATCATTTGCGGTCGCACCTTCAACTGGCGAATAGGTGAAACATCCCACACGATCCAGCTGGGCTTCTTTCAACCAGTCCAATAGCATCTGGAAGTCTTCTTCGGTTTCACCCGGGAAGCCCACCACAAATGTTGAACGGAGTACCAAATCAGGACATTTCTCACGCCAGATTTTCAAACGCTCCAGTGTATTTTCACTGTGCGCAGGTCGTTTCATTAGTTTGAGAATTTTTGGACTTGCGTGCTGGAATGGAATATCCAGATAAGGCAGGATTTTGCCTTGTGCCATCAGGTCAATTACTGCATCTACATGCGGATACGGGTAAACATAGTGCAAACGCACCCAGATTCCCAACTGACCTAATGCTTCACACATGTCATAGAATTTGGTTTTAACCGGCTGGCCATTCCAGAAATCCAGCTTGTATTTCGTGTCCAGGCCATAAGCAGAAGTATCCTGGGAGATCACGAGTACTTCTTTTACACCGGCACGTTTCAGCGCTGCAGCTTCATCAAGCACAGAACCGACTGGACGTGAAACCAGATCGCCACGCATGCTTGGAATAATACAGAAGGTACAACGATGGTTGCAGCCTTCAGATATTTTCAGATAAGCATAGTGTTTTGGCGTCAGGCGGATGCCTTGCTCTGGAACCAGATCAATAAATGGATTGTGTTTTGGCGGCTCAGGTACGTATTGATGAACCGCATCCATAACTTCTTTATATGCCGCTGCACCTGTCACTTTCAGGACATTGGGATGCATTTGGCGAATCTTGTCTTCGTCTTTACCTAGACAACCTGTTACGATCACGCGACCATTCGCGCTCATCGCCTCACCAATCGCATCTAGCGATTCTTGCACTGCGGATTCAATGAAACCACAGGTATTTACTACAACTAAATCAGCACCGTCATAATCCGAAGCGACGTCATAACCTTCAGTCTTTAACTGGGTTAAAATACGTTCAGAATCTACCAATGCCTTAGGACAACCTAAAGATACAAAACCGACTTTGGGGGACTTCATGAATTTTCGCTCTACTAGAATGCGCGTATTGTATGTCTTTTCGCATCATAAAAATAGTTGAAAACCTGACTCTTTGCATCATGCACTAAAATATTGCCATAAAATATTCAACATACCCACTCATGCACCAAAATGAATCATTTTAGATTTACAGCTTCAATTTAATCCGCTATATCTAAGATGAATTGTGTTGCTCTGTCACATTTCTGCATTTCATCGCAATAAATAATCTCTCGTCATAAAAGTTGGCGTGCATCTTGCATCAAATCAGAACTTAAAATTGATTAAATTGCTTTATGAAGATGCCATTGCGCCATTTTAATACAGGAACAAACCCGCGAATGGATCAAATTATTCCGATCGACTATCGTGCTTTAGTGGACAATATGACCACGTGTATCTTATTGATAGACCGCGATCTTAATATTTATTATCTGAATTCTGCCTGTGAAGCCTTATTTGATGTGAGCTTATTCCGCGCGAGCGGCACATCCGTGCTCAATATTTTGCAAAACCCGACAGATGAGTTTAATACCGAAGAAGCCCTGAATAATACTTTAACTACGGGACAGCCTTATACACGCCGCGAAGCCACTATTCTGGTCAACTTTAAAGACATTCATGTTGACTACACTGTTTCTCAGCTAAATCTGGGCAAACCTTATCATCCGCTACTGCTCATCGAACTCAATCCTCGCGATCGCATGTTAAAAATCTCTCGTGAAGAAAATCTGCTGCAACAGCATCAGGTAGCGCGTCAGCTGATTCGCGGTGTTGCGCATGAAATCAAGAATCCCTTGGGTGGCATTCGCGGGGCGACTCAACTCCTGGCACGCAGTTTGAATGATCCACAATACAAAGAATTTACCGACATTATTATTAGCGAAGTGGATCGACTCAGAAATCTGGCCGACACCATGCTCGGTTCACGCCAGCTTCCGAGCTATGAACTGGTCAATGTGCATGAACCTCTGGAACGGGTGCGTTCACTGATTGCCAATCAGACCAAAAAGAAAATCAAGATTACCCGGGATTACGACCTGTCCTTACCGGAAGTTCTGGCAGACCGCGACCAATTGATTCAGGTCATTTTGAATATTTGCGCCAATGCCGTACAGGCCATGACCGAGAACAAGGAGTTCTTTGTCGAACATCAACCGGAACTGATTTTAAGAACCCGGATTCAGCGTCTCTTTACCATTAACGGGGTGATTCACCGCTCTGTAGTAAGGATTGATATTGAAGACAACGGTCCAGGTGTGCCGGAAGAGATTATCGAATCGGTGTTTTATCCGCTGGTCACCAGTCGCGCAAAAGGTACCGGACTGGGCCTCAGTATTGCTCAAAATATTATTCATCAGCACAACGGCATGATCGAGTGTCAGTCCGTGGCTGGAAAAACCGTCTTTAGCTTATATTTACCTTGGGAGTCGAATCATGTCGCGAAATAAAATATGGGTGATTGATGACGATCGCGCCATGCGCTGGGTACTGGAAAAGACCTTTAAAGAGGAAGGTCTGGATGTGACCAGTTTTGAAGAAGCACAATCTGCACTAGACCAACTGAGTCTGGAGGCACCCGATGTGATTTTGACCGATATCCGCATGCCGGGTATTGATGGACTTACCTTCCTGGGCAAGGTTAAACACAGTTATCCTGACCTACCTGTCATTATTATGACGGCGCATTCAGACTTAGAATCGGCTGTTTCTAGCTATCAAACTGGTGCTTTTGAATATCTGCCTAAGCCTTTTGATATTGATGAAGCACTGGCGCTGGTAAATCGTGCAATTTTACATATCACCAAGCTACAGCAACAAGAATCAGCAAAAGCGGCTCCACCAATTCAATCTACCGAAATTATTGGTGAATCGCCTGCCATGCAGGAAGTGTTTCGTGCCATTGGCCGTTTATCACAATCGCATATTACCGTGTTGATTAATGGTGAGTCTGGTACAGGTAAAGAACTGGTAGCGCATGCCCTGCATCGTCATTCACCACGCAGCTCAAAACCTTTTATTGCCCTCAATATGGCGGCGATTCCAAAAGACCTGATCGAAACTGAACTTTTCGGCCATGAGAAAGGTGCATTTACCGGTGCTAATACCCAGCGCCAAGGTCGTTTTGAACAGGCAAATGGCGGTACGCTGTTTTTAGATGAAATTGGCGATATGCCATTTGAGACCCAGACCCGTTTATTGCGTGTCCTAGCCGATGGAGAGTTCTACCGAGTTGGCGGTCATATTCCGGTTAAGGTCGATGTGCGTATCGTGGCTGCAACACATCAGGATTTGGAAAAACTGGTCCATGATGGTCGTTTCCGTGAAGACTTATATCACCGCCTGAATGTAATTCGTATTCATATTCCAAAACTGGCACATCGCAGTGAAGATATTCCGATGCTGGCGCAGCATTTTCTGGCNNGCGCCAATTCCAACGCTGAACCAGATCGCACCGCATCACTGGGATGAATTGCTGGGTCAATGGGCGATGCAGAAACTCAAAAATGGTGAAATGAAACTTCTGGATGTTGCGACGCCGATGTTTGAACGCACCTTGATCAATGCAGCCTTGCAACAAACCCGTGGCCGTAAACGTCATGCCGCAGAACTTTTAGGTTGGGGTCGCAACACTTTAACGCGCAAGCTTAAAGAATTGGGCATGGATACTACGGATGATGAAATCGAAGAAGAAATAGAAAGTTAATCTTTCCATATAAAAAAGCGCCGATTGGCGCTTTTTTATTGATGATGATTTATGCAGTAAAACCCACATAGCGGAAATACCCATCTATGCCCAGATCAGACTTATATATCAGATAATTTGAATAAGTCGCTTGGGTGATTTCATCCAGCATATTCACCTGATCATCATTGGCATGCAGATCATCTACAGAACGCGGCATGCTGTGCTCGAATTCATCCGTCATATATTCAAAGCCAATATCCATGGCAATAAACAGGGTATGTTCACAAGGTTGCACATACTGCTCTTCTGCCCAATCAATCACGTTGTGCTGACAATGTGGACAGGCAATATTATCAGTGGCCTGAATCGAGAGTGGAATAAGTTGATAAGCCATATAAAAATCAATCTGTTTATTATCCGTATATTTTAGCAAATTTTATGGACTGACTTTATTCAATTAAAAACCTCGACGATAAAAAAGGAATCTTCAGATTCCCTTTTTGTATTGACAGATATCAATGATCAATTACCTATGAGCAGCCTTATAACGTGATAGTGCGGTGACAGCTACTGCCGATACGACCACTGCTGGCAAACTTGCCACAAGAATGCCCGTCGTTCCCAAACCTAATGCCAGAATTTTTCCAGTTAATAATGGTCCAGTCATCGCCCCTAAACGCCCTAAAGAGATCGCACTGCCCACGCCTGTCACTTTGCCTGCGCCTGAGTAAAAAATCGGTGAGATCCCATATAGAATAGATTGACCACCCGTAGAGAAAATGCCACCCATGACTCCCGCCAAAATTAATAACGGAATAGAAGTTGTGGTGAATAACAATACCAAGGCAACAAACAAGCCACTATAAATGATGGTCGCCATTTGCCAAAGCTTTAAACGATCCAGTAAATAACCTAGGCTCAGGGTTCCAATAACCGCGCCCACCTGGAACACCAACATCACCAGAAATGCCTGTTGTTTCTGCAAACCTTGTTCCATAAGCAAGTTAGGTAACCAGCTGATCAAAATATAATTGATCATCAAGGTAAAAAAGAAACCAACCCAAAGAGGCACTGTATTTTTATACTGTTGTGCTGCTTGAACAACACCTCAGCCATTCCCGGCACAGCTTCGCCAGAAACCGGTACTTCCCGCATTCACTTTAGGCTTATCTTTAAGAATAAATGCCATCAATGGAATCAGTGCTAAAGGCGTTAATCCCCCAATCAGGAACAAGGTTTGCCATTGAATCTCCGGAAGCAACATGGCCAGACCGGCAACAAAGATCGCCCCTACCGGCAAACCACAATACATCAGACTATTTAGCTTGCCACGGTTGGCTTCCGTTGCTTCATCACCGACGACTGAAATCATGGTTGGCATTGCCGCACCTAAACCCAAACCAGTAAAGAAACGCGCTGCATATAAAACTTCGATGCTTGGCGCAATTGCAGTCAACGACATGAACAGACCAAAAATAGTCACAGAAAGCATTAGGACTTTCTTTTGTCCTAGATAATCTGCAATACATCCGCCAAAGAATGCGCCAAACAGCATTCCAAAGACACCCAGACTAAATACATAGCCCATTTGGATTTGATCTAAACNNATAGAGAAATAGCACGACAATAGTCGGGTTTAAGCACATCAGCATGTGTAAATATCATCTAAATTAGACCTAAAAGATTGTATTTATAGACTTAATACATCTTAATAATATTTATTATATATTTATCAATAACTTAATTTAATAGTAGTTATTTTTAATTCAACGATAGTCAAAACTTATACAAAACTACAAGCCGATAAAAAGCCCGCTTAATGCGGGCTTTTTTAGCGCAAAATCTTAAGCAGATTTCTTTGCTTGTGCATTCTTACGAATTGTAATCATCACCAGTTGAACTGCTGCAGGGGTTACACCTGGAATACGACTGGCTTGCGCCAATGTTTCAGGACGAACATCTTTCAGTTTCAGGGTAATTTCACGGGACAGACCTGACACGATGTCATAATCGAAATCCGCAGGAATACGGGTTTCTTCAAGACGTTTCATTTGTGCGACGTCTTCATGCTGACGATTAATATAACCCGCATATTTCACTGCAATTTCAATTTGCTCACCGACAAATGGTGATACTTCAGAATTGGTTAACTCTGCAATTTGAGCAAATGAAATGTTTGGACGTTTCAACAAATCAATCGCCGAACATTCTTTAGACAGGTCTGCACCGGTCATCTCAACGAATTTCTTACCCATTGGGTTATTTGGTGCGGCCCACAAGTGTTGCAAACGGCCTGTTTCTTTTTCCACTGCTTCCATTTTCTCACAGTACACTGCCCAACGCGCGTCATCCACCAGACCCATTTCACGACCAATGGCTGTTAAACGCTGATCTGCGTTATCTTCACGCAGCATCAAACGGTATTCGGCACGTGAGGTGAACATACGGTATGGTTCTTTGGTACCTAATGTGATCAGGTCATCGACCAGAACACCCATGTATGCTTCATCACGTTTTGGCGTCCATTGCTCCTGATCCCAAGCACGGCGTGCAGCGTTCAAGCCTGCAAGCAAACCCTGCGCACCCGCTTCTTCATAACCGGTTGTGCCGTTGATTTGACCGGCGAAATACAAGTTATTAATTGCTTTGGTTTCAAGGGTAAATTTCAACGCTTGTGGGTTGAAATAATCGTATTCAATGGCATAGCCCGGACGAAGAATGTGCGCATTTTCCATACCACGGATCGAGCGAACCAGTTCAAACTGAACGTCGAACGGTAAAGAAGTCGAAATACCATTTGGATAAAGCTCATGTGTATCCAAGCCTTCAGGCTCCAAGAAGACTTGGTGAGAATCTTTATCGGCAAAACGGTGAATCTTATCTTCAATCGATGGGCAATAACGTGGTCCAACACCTTCGATCACACCCGTGTACATCGGTGAACGGTCTAAACCGCCACGAATGATTTCATGCGTGCGTTCATTGGTATGCGTGATATAGCAATTTACCTGCTCAGGATGCATAGACACATCCCCCATGAATGACATGGTCGGAGATGGGAAATCACCCGGCTGTGGTGTCATCACAGAGAAATCCACTGAACGCGCGTCAATACGTGGTGGTGTACCTGTTTTTAAACGACCTACTGGCAAGTTTAATTCACGCAAACGATGTGCAAGTGAAATAGATGGCGGATCACCAGCACGACCACCGCTAGATTTCTCCAGACCAACGTGGATGACACCACCTAAGAATGTACCTGCTGTCAGCACCACAGTTTTCGCATCAAAACGGATACCCATTTGGGTAACCACACCTTTAACGGTATCGCCTTCAACAATCAGGTCATCTGCGGCTTGCTGAAAAATATCAAGGTTTGCTTGGTTTTCTAATGT
Source organism: Acinetobacter sp. UBA3060 (assembly GCA_002367455.1). Lineage (GTDB taxonomy): Bacteria > Pseudomonadota > Gammaproteobacteria > Pseudomonadales > Moraxellaceae > Acinetobacter. The sequence continues at coordinate 15,071 of DFCG01000019.1, forward strand.
TTCGCGAATAGCCGCTTTATAACGCACACGGTCCGCCTGCGCACGTGTTGCACGTACTGCAGCACCTTTACGCGAGTTCAAAATACGGAATTGAATACCGCCTTTATCGGCAGCCAGTGCCATCGCACCGCCCAAGGCATCAATTTCACGCACCAAATGCGATTTACCAATACCACCGATGGCCGGGTTACAGCTCATCTGCCCTAAAGTCTCAATGTTATGAGTTAAGAGTAAAGTCTGTCGACCCATACGCGCTGCAGCCAGAGCCGCTTCCGTACCGGCGTGACCGCCACCGATAACAATGACATCGTATACTTTAGGATAATGCATAGTGGTAATTGAGAGATAAAAAAGAATAGCTGAGCATTATAGCAAATTTCACTCTAAAGTAGACAAATTCAGTTGAATTTATCCTGAGATAAATCGCACTTAACTCGCATAACAATAAAGCACTGTAATTTAACTTTGCAGAGGAACTATATAAATTAAACATATAAGCTGAGAAATTTACTCGATTTGCATTGTTTAATCTCGCGCATTTTTTAATCTATATATTGGTTACATTACAAACAAAGGTATAAAAGATGAATAAGAATATTTTCCTCTCAACCGTTCTATGTGGTTTATGTTTTGCGCCATTTGCTGCATCAGCGAATGATAAGGTCGAAACCATTTATAATGCACAAAAGTACCAACAGGTTTGTAAAGGCAAATCCCAAGGTGCACAAGTCAGTTTTGCCTATCGCGGCATTATCTGGAATGGTACCTGTGAGCCNNCCAACCGATGCAGCCACATATGCAAAACCAGCCTATGCAGCATCAGATGAACCAGCCAGCACAGCCTGATTCACCAATGCAAGGCCAGCCAGGTATGTAGCCGATATATATATCTAAATAGTTTAGATTTCAAGTAAAAGCTTTGACGGGCAAAGTGACTGCATTTTGCCCGTTTTTTATTGCTTATTTATTCATCTAGGCTAAACTGGAAATATACCTATAAATGTATAATAAAAAGGCAAATTCATGGATTCGGGGTTTTTTAGCGTTTTTTTGCCAATTACATTGGCAATTATGATGATGGGGCTGGGGTTAGAACTAACCATCAAAGATTTCCTGCGCTTAAGTCGCTATCCTAAAGTCATTTTTATTACTTTATTTGCGCAGTTAGTCCTATTACCCAGTATTGCTTTTTTTATTTGTCTGATTTTGGACTTACCCGCTTTGCTTGCTGTAGGTCTGATGTTGCTAGCCGCCTCACCTGGTGGCCCAACCGCAAACCTGTTTAGCTACATATATAAAGGTGATGTAGCTCTAAATATTACTCTAACCGCCATTAATACCATCATCTCTATTTTTACCCTGCCCTTTATTATCAATCTGTCCTTACACTACTTTATGAGTCATGACTCAAACATGACTTTTCCAGTTGAAAAGATCGTGCAGGTCTTTTTAATTACCTTGATTCCCGTGATTATAGGTATGCTGCTTCGGGCCAAATTTCCAAACCTATCGATTACAGTTAGCAGGCCCATGCGCTTACTCTCTATCGGTTTTTTAGCTATATTGTTGATATTTGCCATTTTCAGAGAACGTTCGAATTTGGTCGAATACTTTGCCANNAATAAAAGTCGTTTATCAGATTTGTAATTTATTTGGCTGATTCTGCTATAAGGCTGTATGCTTTTCTAAAGAAAATCAGAAGTATTAAAACAATTTTCGACAAGGAGCATACAGATGGATTCTGGCCTTATAACGATATTACTGCCGCTGGCACTTGCAATCATCATGATGGGACTGGGCCTTGAACTGACGCCTCGGGACTTTAGCCGTGTCACTCGCCACCCCAAAGCCGTATTTATAGCATTGTTCTGCCAACTGGTTATTCTGGTTGGCATTGCCTTTTTACTCTGCAAGCTATTCGCTTTAACTCCATTACTCTCAGTCGGGTTGATGCTCCTGGCGGCTTCGCCAGGGGGTGCAACGGCCAACCTGTTTAGCTACCTGTTTAAAGGTGACTTAGCCCTCAATATCACGCTGACTGCTATCAACTCAGTCATTGCAGCGATTACCCTACCTTTAATTATTAATTTTTCGATCATGCATTTTATGCAGGATAGCCAGCAAGTTGGCCTGCAATTCGGCAAGATTTTACAAGTCTTCGCGATCATCCTGATTCCAGTGGGCATTGGCATGTTAATTCGGCGCTATGCTCCAAGCGTGACCGCAAAACTGAATCGGCCGTTGCGGATTTTTTCCATTGGCTTTTTGGTGCTGATTATTCTTGCCACACTTATTAAAGAACGCACAAATATCGGTGAATATCTAACCCAGGTGGGTCTGGCCACTGCCTTGTTCTGCATACTAAGTCTGAGTATTGGTTATCTGATTCCGCGACTACTGAATATTAATAGCGCTCAAGCCCGTGCCAGCGCATTTGAGATTGGCATTCATAACAGTACCCTCGCCATGACTATTGCCCTGACCGTGATTGGCAGTGCTGCTGTGGCAATGCCGGCTGCGGTTTATTCTATTTTTATGTATATTTTTGCTGCAATTTTTGGCAGCTTGTTGAATCGGCTTGCACCACTCCCGGCGCAAACACCCCTAACAAATCTGGATTAGACAACATCTGAAGATATTTAAAGGATGCCTCAGGCATCCTTTTTATTTTGGGAATGGATCAAGAAGATAGCAGCGCTGAGTCTGAACTTCCGTTACAATAGCTTTTTGAAAAATGTATAAAGGTTATTTCTGTGAAGTGGTTACAAATTCATATTACGGTTGAACAGGCTCAGGTTGATTTTACTGAGACATTACTCAGCTCGCTAGGCGCAGTGAGTGTGACTCTGGATGATGCTGAAAACCAGGATTTGCTGGAACCACTTCCAGGTGAAACACCACTCTGGAATAAAGTGATTGTGACTGGTATTTATGCGCAGGAAGAAGGCGAAGAAATTGATGTTACCGCACTAGAAACCTTTATTCGTGCACAAATGCCAGATGCTCCGATCCGTCATGAGTTGATTGAAGATCAGGCTTGGGAACGTACCTGGATGGATGCCTATGAGCCCATTCAGATTGCTGATAAATACTGGATCGTACCGGAGTGGATGGAAGCACCTGATGCCGATGCGGTAAACATCAAGCTTGATCCAGGGCTGGCTTTCGGAACAGGCAACCATGCTTCAACTTTCCTGTGCTTACAATGGCTCGGCAAGATTGATGTGAAAGATAAAATTGTCATCGATTATGGCTGTGGCTCAGGCATTCTCGCGGTAGCTGCACTCTTATTAGGTGCGAAAAAAGCATATGCCACGGATATCGATCCACAAGCTGTACTGGCCACCCAGCAAAACGCTGAACTGAATGGCGTACTGGACAAGCTTTATGTCGGACTGCCAGAAGAATTTAGAGATGAACTCGGCAATACCAAAGCTGACGTATTTGTTGCCAATATTCTGGCAGCACCACTGATGATGCTGGCTCCTGAGTTCGCAACTTTAATTAAATCTGAGGGACAGTTCGCACTTGCGGGTGTTATTGAAGAGCAAGTTGCTGATGTTACTAGCATTTACTCAAATTATTTTGATATATTAGAGGTAGAAAAACGAGATGAGCACTGGTGCCGTATCTCGGGTAAACGCCATAAGAACGAATGAGCCTATAAATAATCCATGAGTGACAAAAGAACCCATTGCCCTACCTGTTCCACCACCTATAAGGTCACAGTTGCTCAACTCACCGTTGCGCAGGGAATGGTTTGCTGTCCTAAATGTACCACCTCATTTAATGCCTTATCGCATTTGGTGACCGAAACCCGGAATTCGGTCACTGCCTCAATGTCTCACGCTCAATCAAACTCCAGCGAATTCAGCAAAACTAATGCTCAAAATAACTCAGGTGTTTATCACACGGATCAGCAGCACCATCGTCATAGCCTGCTACAGATTTTTGATCAAAAAGTTGAACATTCCAATATTGACCTGGAAACCTATTTAAATAACCTGAATTATTTCAGTACCGAGCCGATTTCAGTCCTGCCGAGCATGAATTGGGAAGATCAGGCAGAAAAACAAACCAAACGCGGGCCAATGTACTATATAGGCTGGAGTTTACTTAATCTGTCGCTGTTCAGCCTGCTGCTGTTTCAATTTTTCTGGTTCAATCCGCAATACATCAAAAACAGTCACGTCATGAGTCTGGCCTTTAACAGTGCTTGTGAAGTGTTTAATTGTTCCAATCTGGAAAAATACTACACACTAATTCAGGTTAATAAAGTCAAAATCAAGGCAACCGGTAATAATGAAGCTGAGTTTAGCGGTGAGCTGATTAATTTTCATGACCGTAGTCTGGCTTTACCAATTTTAAGAATCAATCTGGAACATCGCGGTGAAGTGATTGCAACTTATAACCTGTCCTCCGAAGAGTACTTGATTGAAAGTTTAGTCAATATTCAGCGCATTCCGAAAAACAGCCCGTTTAAATTCAAATTTAAGCTTCCAGTCGATCGCAAAAGCTTTGATCGCTATACTTTGGAAATAATTCGCCCCTAATCTACTGAGAAAGCATTAAAAAATTAAAAAAAGTTAAAAAAAATGCAGTTTTCTTGCTCACTTTTGCTTAGACAATGGTATGATACGCGCCACGAAAGCTATGTGCTGCAACTCCTCGCGACTTTTTCACAACAAATACAGTCTTGCCTAATGCGCTATAAAATTTATTGCGTATCGTGCAGATTTTTTTGTTTTGATTTTGGTCAGTAACAAAACTTTAACTATTGTTACGCTTATTTTTCGACCAAATCGCAGAGATGTGTCAAGCTACAGGCTCAATGTAATGACTAAGTTTTAGAACTTCCGTTTTAGGATCTAAAATGGAGTTCATTTCAATTTCTAGACCACTTTTATATATCACTTTACCCAAGTGATATTTGTTTTTCGGATTAATTCGCATGAATAGCAAATCTCCTATTTTTACTGCACAATCTGATGTTGCTTTACGTATCCACGTAGATCGCGCAGTTCGCCACTATTTTGCACAACTGCAGGGCGAGCAACCATCTCAGGTATACGACATGGTGCTAGCAGAAATGGAGAAACCTCTTCTATCTGTAGTTCTAGAATATACACGTGGTAACCAAACACGTGCTGCCGAGATCCTCGGACTCAACCGTGGTACTTTACGTAAAAAGTTAAAAGCTCACGGTTTAATGAGTGAATAAATGATAAAATGCTTGCGGCTTCCGCAGGCATTTTTTTTAACCTGTAAATTGCTGATTTTGTTTTATTCTGTTCCTTGAAAACTGTGACGAAGATCATGACTATTAAACGCGCTTTAATCTCTGTGTCTGACAAGACTGGTATTGTTGAATTTGCACAAGAACTTGCTGCTCTAGGGGTAGAAATTTTATCTACAGGTGGTACCTACAAATTATTGAAAGACAATAATGTGGCTGTAGTTGAAGTTTCGGAGCATACAGGTTTTCCAGAGATGATGGACGGCCGTGTAAAAACACTACATCCTAAAATTCATGGGGGTATCTTAGCTCGCCGTGGTCTAGATGAAGCTGTGATGGCTGAACACAACATTGATGCTATTGATTTAGTCGTTGTAAACCTTTATCCATTTGCTGCAACAGTAGCAAAACCAAACTGTTCACTTGCTGATGCTATCGAAAACATCGACATCGGTGGTCCTACCATGGTTCGTGCTGCGGCAAAAAACCATGCATCAGTCGGTATCATCGTAAATGCTTCTGACTATGCAACTGTTGTGGCTGAGCTTAAAGCTGAGGGTGCTTTATCTCATGCAACTCGTTTTGACCTAGCAGTAAAAGCATTTGAACATACTGCTCAATATGACGGCATGATCGCATCTTACTTAGGCGCTCGCGTAGGTAAAGAAGAAGGTCAGGCAGACAAATTTGCACGTACTTTCAATACTCAATTGAACAAAGTTCAAGACCTTCGTTACGGTGAAAACCCGCATCAAGCTGCTGCATTCTATGTAGAAGACACAGCGACTGAAGCTTCTGTTTCAACAGCGAAACAGCTTCAAGGTAAAGAACTCTCTTANNNGCAACAGATCCTGAATCTGCTTTCGGTGGCATCATTGCATTCAACCGTGAATTAGACGTTGCAACTGCACAAGCGATTGTAGATCGTCAATTCGTTGAAGTGATCATTGCACCGAGCGTTGCTGAAGGCGTTCTTGAAGTAACGGGCGCGAAGAAAAACGTACGCGTGCTAGTATGTGGCGAACTTCCAGCAATCGATGCGCGTCAATCGCAACTGGACTACAAACGCGTAAACGGTGGCTTACTGGTTCAAGACCAAGACTTGGGCATGATCACGAAAGATGATCTTAAAGTTGTGACCAAACGTGCGCCAACTGAACAAGAAATTGACGACATGATCTTTGCTTGGAAAGTTGCTAAATACGTGAAATCTAACGCGATCGTTTATGCGAAAAACCGTCAAACGATCGGTGTGGGCGCAGGTCAAATGAGCCGTGTGAACTCTGCTCGTATTGCTGCGATCAAAGCGGAACATGCTGGCTTAGTTGTTGAAGGTGCGGTAATGGCATCTGACGCATTCTTCCCATTCCGTGATGGTATTGATAACGCTGCGAAAGCGGGTATCAAATGCATTATCCAACCGGGTGGTTCTATGCGTGATGAAGAAACGATTGCTGCGGCTGACGAAGCTGGTATTGCAATGGTGTTCACTGGTATGCGTCACTTCCGTCACTAATTAATTTTAAATCCTCCCTAGCCCTCCTTAATAAAGGAGGGTTTTCTATATCATAGTAGAGCGAAGGGAGTCCCCCTTTTATCAAAGGGGGATTTAGGGGGATTCTATTTCAGAAGGATTTTTTTTAATGAATATTTTAGTTTTGGGTAATGGTGGTCGTGAACATGCACTTGCATGGAAAATTGCGCAAGATGATAAAGTCGCAAAAGTATTTGTAGCACCGGGTAATGCAGGTACTGCAACAGAAAATAAATGCGAAAATGTTGCCTTAAATATTTTAGACAATGCTGCGATTATCGACTTTGCAAAAAGCAATGCGGTTGATTTAGTGGTTGTTGGTCCTGAAGCACCACTTGTAAATGGTGTTGTAGATGCATGCCGTGAAGCTGGCGTTAAAATTTGGGGTCCAACTCAATTTGCTGCGCAGCTTGAAGGCTCTAAAGCATTCGCTAAACACTTCCTTAAACGCCATAACATTCCAACGGCTTTCTATGACGTATTTACTGAAGTAGATGCTGCGAAAGCATTTGTTGAGAAAAATGGTGCGCCAATCGTGATCAAGGCTGATGGTCTTGCTGCAGGTAAAGGCGTCATCGTTGCGATGACCAATCAAGAAGCATTTGATGCGATTGATGACATGCTTGCAGACAATAAATTTGGTGATGCAGGTTCTCGTGTTGTGATCGAAGAATTCCTTGCAGGTGAAGAAGCATCTTTCATTTGTATGATTGATGGCGACAACATCTTGCCAATGGCAACATCTCAAGACCATAAGCGTATTTTTGAAGGNNTGAAGGTATGAAAAAAGACGGTCACGTTTACACTGGTTTCTTATACGCTGGCTTGATGATTGACGACAAAGGTCAACCAAAAGTAATCGAGTTTAACTGTCGTTTTGGTGACCCTGAAACTCAACCGATCATGATGCGTTTAAAATCATCTTTGGTGGATCTGGTTGAAGCTGGTATTGCCGGTAACCTACCTGCGGAAGCTGAATGGGATGAGCGCAAGACTGTCGGTATCGTGCTTGCATCTAAAGGTTATCCAGAAACTTCAAGCAATGGTGATGTGATTTCAGGCTTAGATACTGAAATGACTGATGCGAAAGTGTTCCATGCAGGCACTAAAGCCAATGAAAATGGCGACATCGTAACTGCTGGCGGTCGTGTACTTTGTGTGACTGCACTCGGTAATACCATTGGTGAAGCGCAAGCAAAAGCGTTAGAGCTTTGTGAAAAAGTGACTTTCGACGGCGTTCAATATCGTAAAGATATTGGTTACCGCGCAGTTGCTCGTGAAAATTCTTAATTTCGGTTAAGTATAAAAAACCCCGATTCGTTCGGGGTTTTTTTATTTTTTATAATTTATTTTTTACAATGTAAGCTAGTAGCTCTTTACCTTTATCAGTAATTATCACTTTACTTGCTGTGCCCGTATTTGTTAGTTTCTGTTGTTGCATTAAATTATGGATGATTAATTTTGGTGCCAAATCATAGAATATAAAATAATCATAATCTGATGAATTCATTGAGTTGTTTGCACCAACTGTCAATTTATCTTTAAAACTTTTTATTGCTTTTAATACAGTAATCTCATCTGGGAAATTATTTTCTTCTGATTGTATTCTCTTCAAGCTAACCTTTTCTTGAGAAAATAACTCAATTAACCCCACAATTTCTTCTGATGTATTATTACTTGTTTTCTGTCTTTTTAATACGATATTCTCTTGGTTCAGTTTGCTAATTTCTTGTTGTAGCCCCATGATCTGATCTAAATACTCTTGAGGATTCTGTACAGAATCTGCTCTAATCCAACCGACCACCTGATTTTCTTTTTGTAGTTGCCCAATACTTTCATGTACTGCTAATTTGATATCTTTATTATCTTCAAAGAACGAACACATGTAAGATGTAACCTTAGTTTTAAAATCTTTAAATTTAGCTTGGTTCTCAAGTTCTAAAACAGCAGATCCATCCAATTTAATTTTTGCTTGAAGTGCATGATCTTGCATAACCACTGCAAATAAAGGTTTGTTTTGTTCTAATGCATAATTATATTCCAACTCAGTATAACTTAATCCTGATTCAGTCTCGATAGATCCATAACGACCACCTAATATCAGCATATAAATATCAGATTCATCAATCCATTTTTTAATAATTTCCCACTGACTTTTATTTGATGCTGTAAATAGCTCCATACCAGCAGGAATATGACCAGCTTTTAAAATTGCTTCCACAGCAGCTTGTCTTTCATTTATTAAATCTAGATATGTAGATGATATAAAAATTTGATATTTTTTCATAAGTACTTTGAATTAATTTAATTTTCTTCTATTTTAGTAATATTACATATTTTTACAACCAATGATTATTCAGTAAGCTTAGCTATTATGATGACTGATATCCAAACCCCTCGCCTCATCCTTCGCCAATGGCAAGACTCCGACACTGCCCCATTTATCCAAATGTGTGCAGATGACGAGGTCATGCGCTACTTCCCTAAAAAACTCGATGCGGCTGAGGCAACTGCTTTTCTTGAACGTATTCGTAATGCTATTGATACACGTGGTTGGGGACTCCTTGCCGTAGAACTCAAAGCTACAGGCGAATTCATCGGTTTTATTGGCTTACACGTGCATCCACCTGAGCTTAAAATTGCCGATGCCCCTGAAATTGGCTGGCGCTTGTTACCGCAATACTGGAACCAAGGCTATGCAACTGAAGGAGCCAAAGCTGTACTGAAATATGCCTTTAGAACCCTGCGCCTAGAGAAAGTCATTTCTTTTACTGCCTGCATCAACACGCCCTCAGAACGTGTCATGCAAAATATTGGCTTAGAAAAAGTGGGAGAGTTTGATCATCCACTTGTACCTGCCGATCATATCTTGTGTAGACACGTACTCTATGAAAAACAGCGTTCAGATTATCTGTATATTCCCTTCTGTTAAAACAAGCTTGTAGTATCATGACCAGAGGAAACCAAGATCAGATACTGACTCGCTTAAGTTAATATAAAGGAAAGATTTATCTCGTTAATGATAGAATTTCCTTAATTTCCCCAAAATAAGATATTTTTCTTATATTTATTTATATACATTTTTCATATTTCTATCTTACAAAATCTTATAAAGATCACTATTTAAACACATCCATTAAAACTATATTTTCAATATAAATAATATATTGTTTTAATTAACATTTTGTTTAAAAGATCTTTTTTTATATTCGACTAAAGAGATAAGAAAGGCTTTTCTATCCAGTATATCGAATATAGATTTATTGCTATGATATCCACAACTTCAGAGCCCCTAAACCTTTCCATGTACTTATAAAATATCTATTTTCTCTCTCCAAAATAGATCAAGTACATCAGATTTGGGCTGCCTCTGACTTGATCAAGTTCATCAGAACTGTTGCTGCACGCTTGCATCTTCTGATCTCAAGCCCTCCTTAGCAATGATCAAGCCACCTACTTAGATCGTAATAAAACTCTTATTTAACACGATTTAAAAATGCTTATACTCTAGGCAAGAATAGAATTAGGACAATTTCATGAAAAAGTTACTTGGCGTTATCTTGAGTGCCTCTGTATTGACTTTAACTGGGTGTGGTAAACAGGAAGCGCCTGCCACTAATGCAGCGCAAACTAAAGATGCAAATGGTCTTCAAACTGTAACTATGGCTTCGACCGGTTCAGATGCAGACGTATGGCGTTATATCGCGACCCTGCCTGAAACCAAAGCAGCTGGCATCAAACTTGATGTGAAAAATTTCACTGACTATGTGTCAATGAACACGGCAGTAGCCAACAAAGAAATTGATGTGAATGCATTCCAGTCTTATGCCTATATGGTGGCTTATAACGATGCCAACACAGCCAAAATTGCGCCTCTATCTACCACTTATTTAGAGCCAATGGGCATTTACTCAAGCAAAGTAAAATCTTTGAATGAGTTTAAAACCGGTGCGACCATTGCCATTCCGAATGACGGCGCAAACGAATCACGTGCATTATTGCTTTTACAATCGGCAGGTCTGGTTAAGTTAAAAGCTGGTTTTGACAATGTCAAAGGCACAACGTCTGATGTGACCGAAAATGCAAAACAAATCGTGATTAAGCCGATTCAAATGGCGACTGCAGTACGCGTAAAAGACGAAGTGGATGCGATTGTGCTGGGCAATACCCTGGCAATGGAAGGTGGTTTAAACGTATTAAAAGATGCGATTTACTATGAGCCAATTGATCAAAGCACAAAAATGAACGTCAACGTATTAGCGGTTGCAGCAGACCGTCAAAACGATCCAGTCCTGCAAAAAGTAGGTGCGTTGTATCATACGCCAGCAGTAAAAGCATATGTTGATGAACATTTTGGTGGTACGAAAGTTGCGGTAAACAAACCGGTGACGTATTTAACTGAATCAAAATAGTACTATAATAGACTTTTAGAACAGGCAAGGACGATTTCTTGCCTGTTTTTTTATCCGTGATGCAGTTTTTGACACTATGATTGAATTTAAAGATATTTCAAAACAGTATGAGCTTAAGGGTCAAACCTTGCATGCCTTGAATCAGATTAATCTTCAGATTCCAACCGGCAGTATTTTTGGCATCATCGGTTATAGTGGTGCCGGTAAAAGCACCCTCATCCGTCTGATCAATCTGCTTGAGCGCCCAAGCTCAGGCCGGATTATCATTAACGGAACAGACTTTACCGCACTCGATGCAAAAGCATTGCGTCAAGAACGTGCCAGCATCGGCATGATTTTTCAGCATTTCAATTTAATGCAGACTAAAACCGTGGCCGCCAATATCGAAATGCCCATGAAACTCTTGGGCTGGAGCAAGGCAGAACGGGAAAAGCGCCTCGAAGAATTATTAGACTTTATTGACCTGAAACATAAACGTCATGCTTTTCCAGATGAATTGTCTGGCGGTCAAAAGCAGCGTGTCGGTATTGCCCGTGCCCTTGCCAATCATCCAAAAATTTTACTCTGTGATGAAGCGACTTCTGCACTTGATCCACAAACCACCAAATCTGTTCTACAGCTACTTAAAAAAATTAACGAAGAACAAGGCATCACCATTGTTATGGTTACCCATGAAATGGATGTNNATGACCGAAATTAATGGCACGGTGATTGGCCAGATGTTTATTCAGCTACTGGGTGATGCACAAGAAATTCAAGCAGCAATAAAATTCCTTGAACAACACGGCGTACAAGTCGATCAGGCGGGAGTACAGGCATGAGAGATTTGATTGTACAGTGGCTGACGACGATCACTGCACCGTTCTGGAAAAGCTCCCTGTCGATAGATCAGTTCGTGACAGCGCTACAAGAAACCTTTCATATGGTGTTCTTCGCGATGCTGTTTGGCTGTATCTGGGGCTTTATTCAGGCGATTACCCTGTTGGTAACACGTCCGAATGGAATTCTGCCGAATCGTGTGATTTATCACGGTCTCAATCCGATTGTGAATGCGCTACGTTCGCTGCCGTTTATTATCTTGCTGATTGCGGTGATTCCACTGACCAAGCTAATCGTTGGTACATCGATTGGTACATGGGCAGCGATTGTTCCATTGACCATTTATGTCGGCCCATACATTGGTCGTCTGATTGAAACGTCTTTGCTTGAAGTGAATGAAGGTATTATCGAATCTGCCCAAGCCATGGGTGCGACGCCAATGCAGATTATCTTTAAGTTTATTTTACCGGAAGCACGTAGTTCCCTGATTCTTAACCTGACCACCGCCACCATCAGTTTGATTGGTGCAACGGCAATGGCCGGTGCAGTCGGTGCTGGGGGTATTGGTGACTTAGCGATTTCTTATGGTTATCAGCGTTTTGATACATCTGTAGTCATCATGACGGTGATCGTATTGTTGATTCTGGTGCAGATTGTACAAAGCCTCGGTGACTGGTTATCCCGACTTCGTTAAGCTAGTTTTTATGTATAAATAAAGCCCTTTAAAAAGAGGGTTTTATTGTTTTTAATATTTACGAACCCTTTCTCATTATTTCAAAGTAAAGTCCTGCAACTATTTGATACGTGCCACCGCGACAGGAAGTCGCCCTTTGGTCTGTGGCACATGGAAGTGCCATCAGATCAACAAAGAGGTTTTGTTACTTTTGCCCCGTTAAAAGTAAAAGAAAATATCTTCTAACAACTAACTAAATAATCAGCTTAAAAAATCAAATTCAAACTTGACCTAAAAGTTAGCCATTTCCCCTCAATTTCAAACTGAAACAATAAATCCCATGTTAAACTATTCAATGGTTTTAGCAGGGACTCATCTATGCACTTTGTTCATCTTGGTATTCATACAGAATTTTCGATTACTGAATCCATCGTACGGATACCTGACTTGGTCAAAGCTGCCGAAGAAGAACAGATGCCTGCCCTTGCGCTCACGGATCTTTCTAACCTGCATGCTGCCGTCAAGTTCTATGGCAAATGTCTGAGCAAAGGCATCAAGCCGATTCTGGGTTCTGAAATTCGCCTGAATGATGCCGAACATCGCATGACCTTATTGGCCATGACCAATACCGGCTGGCGTAATTTGACTGAATTAGTATCTGAAGGCTTTATCAGTGGCCAGCAACTGGATATTCCCTGCGTTCAAAAACAATGGATTTTAAATCAGCCTGAGGACATGATTGCCCTGCTCGGCATGCATTCCGATGTCGGCAAAATGCTGATGAGTTCAAATCCGCAAAAAGCGGAACCGCTGCTAGAAGAATGGGTCGAAAAATTTGGTAATCGTGTTTATCTTGCCCTGACCCGTACCAATCGTCCGGATGAAGACAACTTTATTCTGGAAGCCGTTAAGCTGGCAAAAAAATACAATATCGGTGTGGTCGCACATAATGATGTGCATTTCATGACCCGTGAAGATTATGAAGCGCATGAAGCACGGGTATGTATTGCAGATGGTTATGTGCTTGGTGACAACCGCCGCCCTAAAACCTATTCACCTGAACAATATTTCAAATCTGCTGAAGAAATGACGGCGCTGTTCTCGGATATTCCATCTGCGATTGAGAACACCTATCACATTGCCAAACGCTGTAATGTGACGCTGCAACTGGGCAAATACTTCCTGCCTGATTATCCGATTCCTGAAGGTCATACCATTGATACCTTCTTTGCACACTTGTCCAAAGAAGGTCTGGAAGAACGCCTGAATTTCCTGTATCCGCCTGAACAACGTGATGAAGACTGGCCAGAAATCCGCAAGCCTTATGATGAGCGTATCGAATACGAGATTAACATCATTAACTCGATGGGATTCCCGGGCTACTTCCTGATCGTGATGGACTTCATTCAGTGGTCGAAAAGTAACGGCGTTCCGGTCGGTCCGGGCCGTGGTTCGGGTGCAGGTTCACTGGTCGCCTATAGCTTAAAAATTACCGATCTTGACCCGCTGCGTTATGAACTGCTGTTCGAACGTTTCCTGAACCCGGAACGTGTTTCGATGCCCGACTTCGACGTCGATTTCTGTATCGCAGGCCGTGACCGCGTGATTGACTATGTAGCACGTACCTATGGCCGTGATGCGGTCTCCCAGATTGCAACATTCGGCACTATGGCGGCCAAAGGTGCGATTCGTGATGTTGCCCGCGTTTTGGGTAAATCTTATGGCTTGGCGGATCGTATCTCGAAAATGATTCCGACCAAGCCTTTAGGTCTAAGCCTGCTTGAGTCACTAGAAGCTGAACCCCAGCTTAAAGATATCGTCACCAATCCATCCAATCCAGACCATGACGATGCAGCCGAAATCTGGGAAATGGCACTGAAACTGGAAGGTATTACCCGAAACACCGGTAAACACGCCGGTGGTGTGGTGATCTCGCCAACCAAAATTACCGATTTCTCTGCGGTCATGTGTGATGCCGATGGTACCGGACGCGTGGCACAGTTCGATAAAGACGATGTCGAATCTGCAGGTCTGGTGAAGTTCGACTTCTTGGGTTTGCGTAACCTGACCGTGATTGAAGATGCGGTTAAAAATATCAATAAACGCATCAAATCTGACAAGCCTTTAGATATTGCCTATATCCCGCTTGAGGATAAAGACGCATATTTGGTCTTTGCCAATGCCAACACCACTGCGGTATTCCAGTTTGAATCCGTGGGCATGAAGAAGATGCTGAAAGAGGCACGTCCGAGCAAGTTTGAAGAAATTATTGCCTTCGTATCGCTGTACCGTCCAGGTCCGATGGATCTGATTCCTGACTTTATTCACCGGATGCATGGTGGCGATTTTGAATATCTGCATCCCTTGCTTGAAGGCGTACTAGAACCCACCTACGGGATTATGGTGTATCAGGAACAGGTAATGCAGGCTGCACAGTACTGTGCCGGCTATACCCTTGGTGGCGCGGACTTGTTACGTCGTGCCATGGGTAAGAAAAAACCGGAAGAAATGGTCAAACAGCGCCAGATCTTTATTGAAGGTGCATCGAAAAAAGACATTGATGAAGCCACGGCCAACCATATCTTCGACTATATGGAAAAGTTCGCCGGCTATGGTTTTAACAAATCGCATGCGGCTGCCTATGCTTTGGTTGCCTACCAAACTGCATGGCTGAAAGCGCATTATCCGGCTGAATTCCTGTCGGCAGTATTGACCTCGGAGATGCAGAACACCGACAACGTGGTATTCCTGATTGATGACTGTCGCAAGAATAATCTAGAAGTTTTACCGCCGTCAGTGAATATGTCGCTGTATCAATTCCATGCTATCGATGAGCAAACCATTGTCTATGGTCTGGGTGCGATCAAAGGCGTCGGTGAAGCGGCGATGCAGTCAGTGATTGACTCGCGTGCGCAAGAAGGTTCATTCCGTGACTTGTTTGATTTCTGTCATCGTATTGACCTGAAAAAAATCAATAAGCGTACTCTAGAAGCACTGATTCGTTCAGGTGCACTGGATTGCTTGGGAATTGACCGTGCCGACCTGATGGCGCAACTGCCTGAAGCGGTTCAAGCTGCGGAACAGGCACGTTCCAATCGTGAAACCGGCATCATGGACCTGTTTGGCGAAGTTGAAGAAGTTCAGCGCAAGCCATCTAAGCCAGTCAAACCNNCTGGATGATGGTACGGCACGGATTGAGATTTCAGCCAATCACGAACGCTTCAACCGCTTTAAAGAGATTATCCAGCTCGATAAAGTGGTGGTGATTGAAGGTGAAATTTATGAGCGTGAAGGCTTTGACCGTCCGATGGGACGCCTCACCAAAGCATTTAGCCTGAATGAAATTCGCCAGAAACGTGCCAATAGCATCAAGATTACCCTCACAGCCGAGCATTTCAGCAAGAGCTTGAGCCGTGACCTGCAGCAGATTCTGACTCCTTATTGTAATGTCGATATGTCAGCACATATTCCGGTGATTCTGTATCTGGACTATCCGTATGCTACGACTGAACTGCATCTGGGTCTGAACTGGAAAGTCGCCCCACTGGATGAGCTCTTAGCCAAATTGCGTGACTATTTTGGTAAAGAAGCCTTGCATATTGAGTATCAGGTCAAGTCCAAAGCTGCCAAAGCCGTGTCCTATGAACAGGCCAAGCCGGTGGATATTCCTCCGCCGCCTGCGGGCATGAGCATGGATGATGCACTGGAGCTGTATCAGGCTGAATCCCAGCCGCAATATTCATAAATCCTGATCTTTAAAACACCTTAAAATTGGAATCCTCATGAGTCAAATTGACAATGCTGCTGTTTCAGCACATCTCTCCCATGTGCGTATTGTCATGGTCAATACCACTTTACCTGCCAATATCGGCAGTGCCTTACGTGCCATGAAAACCATGGGCTTGTCCAAGCTGGTTCTGGTGGCACCGAAAACCTATCCGCATCCGGATATTGACGCGCTGGCCGCGGGTGCAACTGACCTGATCGAGCAGATCGAGATTGTCGAAACCCTTGAAGATGCCATTAAAGACTGCCAGATTGTATTCGGCACCAGCGCACGCAGCCGTACTATTCCCTGGCCGCTGTTAGATGTGCGCCCTGCCGCTGAAAAAGCCATGACCGCCGTGGTACAAGATCAGCAGGAAGTCGCGATTCTATTTGGCCGCGAAGACCGTGGTCTGACCAATGAAGAACTGGCGATGGCCAATTATCATCTGACTATTCCTGTGAATACGGACTACGGCGTACTGAATGTAGCTCAGGCGATTCAGGTGATCTGCTATGAGATGCGCATGGCAACGATGAGTCAAATTGAACAGCCACGTGATGCTAAAGCGACCATGCAAGTCATTGATGGCATTGAAATGGAATGGGATGAACCCTTGGTCAATCATGCGCAGATGGAACAGTTCTATCCACACTTGGAAAAAATGTTGGCAGAAATTGAATTTATGGATCCAAAAAATCCAAGATTATTGCCTTTACGCTTGCGTCGTCTCTTCGGACGTATACAATTAGATCGTATGGAATATCACTTACTTCGTGGTATTTTCAGCCGTGTTCAGGCATTGAATAACGGTACCTGGAAAAAATCTTCACACACATCATCACAGGACGAGGATCAAATCTAATGCTAAAACAGCTCAAAGAAGATATACAAGCTGTCTTTGCGCGCGATCCTGCAGCACGCAATACCTTAGAAGTCTTAACCACTTACCCTGGCATTCATGCGCTGATCATGCATCGCATGGCACATGAGCTATGGAACAAAGACTGTAAAGGAACTGCGCGTGCGTTGTCTTCGTTTAGCCGGTTTGCCACGGGCATTGAAATCCATCCGGGTGCAAAAATTGGCCGCCGTTTCTTTATCGATCACGGTATGGGTGTCGTAATTGGCGAAACTGCTGAAATTGGCGATGATGTCACCCTTTATCACGGTGTGACTTTGGGTGGAACGACCTGGAATAAAGGTAAACGTCATCCAACGCTAGAAGATGGCGTGGTGGTCGGTGCTGGTGCCAAGATTCTTGGGCCATTTACCGTAGGTAAAAATGCTAAAGTCGGTTCTAATGCGGTCGTTACCAAAGCGGTTCCTGAAAACGCCACAGCTGTGGGCAACCCGGCACGTTTTATTACCAAAGACAAACCCAAAGATGATGCTGAAGCGCGTCGTCGTGACTATGCAGAAAGTATCGGTTTCCAGCCCTATGCCGCAACTGAAGACCAGTCCGATCCGATTTTGGAAGGCATGCGGATTCTGCTGGATCGCATTCAGCAAAATGAAAAACGCATGAACAACTTGTGCAATCGTCTTTCTTTATTAGATCCGACCTTTAACAAGCAGCAACAGGATGGCCAGCCTTTGAGTAAAAAAGAGTTAGAGATTCTGGAAGAAGCGCGCCGTGAATGTGAAGCGCAAACCAGCCAATCCAAGGCCTGAATATCACACTTCACTCTGTAACACGGGTTTACTTGCATGATGGTTATAGTTTTCATAGACTGACGATCATGCAATTTTTGAATAGATGTTTTAAAAATAACAGAATGGATGACTATTATGACCTTTAAGCCCTTGGCACTTGCTTGCTTAGCATTCACAATTACTGCATGTTCCACCACTCCTCAGAAATCTGCTGAGAAACCTGTAGATCAAGTGGTTTTTGTAGAGCCTGAACTGAGCCCACCATTTTATGCTTTAAATCCATTCAATTATAATGAACCACCTGAATTTGAAGTGCATTTGAAAAAAGCTGCAGCGCAGCCTGTAACCAAGATGGTGGTGACGGATCCTAATGATCCATCCAAGCAATTGACCCTGGATGTGAATAAACTGATTATTCCAGTGGTAGATAGCAATACACGTGCAATGCGTTATGCAGCACTTGCCAATTCAAATGAAATCGATATCACTGAAATTGACGATTTTCTGCAAATGGTCGAAGGTAAGGCACGTCATTATCCACCACGTTTCAGCGATCGTCAGGAACGCCGTGGCTTTGAAGCTAAATTGCGTGAAGTCACCCGACAACTGGATACTTTAGCGGCCCGTCCAAATGCCTCTTTCGATGTGTTGATGCGTGCTTTTAAAGCCAGCGTGATGGCACGTAACCTAGATCTGGGTTCAGTCTATACTACCAATTCCCTGACCTATGCCCAGCGTATTCTCAAAATTAACCCGGATGATCCTGAAGTCAACTTCTGGTTTGGTTTTGGTCTGTCTGAAGGCGGTGGTCAACGTGAAGCCATCGCTTATCTGGACAAAGCCATGAAAGCTGGCGTTCAGGAGGCTTATCTTTCTGCAGCCAATAACTATATTGCATTGGAACAGAAAAAAAATGCCACTCAAACCTTGGCGAACTATAAGGTGAAATATCCGCAAGAAGCTGAAGTAGCAGACCGTCTGATTCAGGAAATTGAGAAAAATGGTCGCTGGAATGTTTGGCAAATTTTGCAAACATCAACACCCGCTCCGGCTACAGACCCAGCAACAGCACCGGTGACCCCATAATCAAGATTCGCTTCAATTTGATTACAAATAGACTGCTACGGCGGTCTATTTTTATGGGAAAAAATTAGTAAAATACAAAACATTATCCCGCTTTATAACTTGAATTCAGTGAAAAGTTTTATGCACGAAAAAATAAATAAAAGATTAATGCTGTGCACTTTACTCATCACCAGCGTACTCAGCGGCTGTCAGGTGGTNNAACACCGGTGTTTTAAACAAAACCCGATCACCGGAAAAACAGCAACAACACAAGCAGAACATCCAGAAATGTCTGGATCAGCAGCTCACTATGCTGGATAAAAGCATTCGTTATAGCTATGCCTATCTATTTAAAACCGAGCGTGCGCCGCAAGAGCGTATTTTTGATAACCGCCAGGTCCAGATTCGTGACTTTTATAACCTGGCAATTGCCCATCTGATTCAACGCTATGCTGAACGTTATGAAGCCAAACAGTCCGGCCAGCGCATTCAGGTCGGTGACAGTGTATACACCATTGATCTGGAAAATTTTCCGCAGCTGAAAAACCAGACCATTGAACAGCTGATGTCTACCTATAACATGAACTTTTCCGGCCTACGTTCCATCACCCGCCGTGATGGTTTTGGTTCAGAATTTTTAGTGGTCTTACCTGAAGCACAGCAAACCGAGCAGGATAAAAAATATATTGTCGATCCGCTCAAGCACAACTATCCAAATGGTAAAAATCCAAACATTCATTCAGCCCGCTATCTGGCGACCACCATTACCGCTGTGCCTAAATCAGCGAATTCGACCGAACAGATTTTATCTACTTCGGAGTTTCACCTGAAACTCTATGATCCTTATAAGCATGAAAAGATTAAGGTGGCTTCGAAAGAATATGCGCTGGCCGCCAACTTTTCTGCACCTTACGGCTTATGGCTGGCCGAGAACAATCTGGGGCGTTTAGCCTATCTGACCCTGATTAATCGCGAAGACAGTCTGAGCATGCCGCATCTGTATATGCTGGAACCTTATAATCCGGACAAGAAAGTGCTGGTATTGATTCATGGCTTGGCCAGTAGTCCTGAAGCCTGGATTCGTCTGACCAACGACATTATGGGTGATCCGGTATTAAGGGAAAATTTCCAGGTCTGGCAGGTATTTTATTCTACAAATATGCCGATTATGGAAAGCCGTTTTCAAATTAATGCCCTGGTTCAGCAAGGCTTTGCCCGGGTTGCGAACAATGCACCAGCCAAAAAAGATGCGGTACTGGTCGGACATAGTATGGGAGGCGTGATTGCCCGTTTAATGGTCAGTCAGGCCGATATTACTCAAGATGCATTCAAGCTGGTACAAAATACCCGCATTGCACAGTTTAAGGATAACCCGCTCTTTAAAGCACGCCTGCAAATGCAGCCTATTCCAAATTTCACCCGGGCCATTTTCTTAGCAACTCCGCATCGTGGGACAGAATATGCCGACCGCTGGCATACCAAACTGGCCCGTAAAATTATCCGTATACCGGGTGCATTTTTAGGAGCTTTTGCTGATACCTTACAAGGCGAAATCGGATTAAAGGACTTTGTCAAAGAACTGGGACATGACCTGATTCAGAATGGTCCAAGCGATCTGAGTGAAAATTCGAAATTTACTGCATTAACTAAGGATATTCAGCCTTCTAAAAATATCAAATTTCATTCTATTATCGGCAATACCGTAGATACTCAAGATACCAAGCTCATGAGCGATGATATCGTTTCATACGAAAGTGCTTACTTGGAAGGTGCTGTATCTAGCAAAGTCATTAAGGGTGGCCACTCGATTCAGGAAACGCCTGAAGCCGTACTGGAATTACGCCGGATTCTCAGATTACATCTGACCGATCTTGGTCTTTATGATCCGGAATAAACTATCGTCTTGATTTAGACTCACCACCGCATGTTCACATCCGGTGGTTTATTTTTTAAAATTGCAAATAGTGCTGAATAAGAAGCCATAGCGACAGATCTGAGCGCTGCCTTAAAGATTCATCTGGAATTTCATTTCTTTCTAAAAATTAAATTTGATAGACTTGCTGCAATACAGCTTTAAAGCTGAATTGAATCAGCAGATTCATTTCACATTTTCAATCTCCTGTGCTCAATCATGTGGGATTGGCCAGATTGAAAATGTGCTTTAAATTTTCCTGCATAGCCTATTGAGCAGTATTTGCATTTATCTCTTGTTGAAAGGATTTATTTTTAATGACCAGTTCAGAAATTATGGCTGATCTTTCTACCTTAACGCCCATGATGCAGCAATACATGTCGGTGAAAATGCAACATCCGCATTCATTGATGTTCTATCGTATGGGTGATTTTTATGAACTGTTCTTTGAAGATGCACACAAGGCAGCCAAGATTTTAGGCATTACCCTGACCCATCGTGGTAAAGCCAATGGTCAGCCGATTCCTATGGCGGGCGTGCCTTATCATGCAGCCGAGGGCTATCTGGCACGTCTGGTCAAAAAAGGCGAAACCGTGGTGATCTGCGAGCAGATCGGCGAGGTTACTGGCAAAGGACCGGTTGAGCGTGGTGTAGTTCGGATTATTACGCCGGGCACCCTGACCGATGATGCCATGCTCGGTGCACATCAAAGCTCGAATCTGGTGGCTTTATGTATTCAGCAGAGTCAGATTGGCATTGCACTTCTCGATCTCAGCGCTGGCTTATTTAAAGTACAGCAGCAGGATTATGATCTTAACCAGCTCATGATTGAACTGGCACGTTTGATGCCAAGCGAAATTCTGCTGGATGAAAATATCGCTGATCCGACATTGACCGAACAACTCAAACAGCAACTGGATATCTCGGTCACCAAACGTCCAAATGTTGATTTCAACCTGAATAATGCACAAAAAACCTTATGTGACCAGTTTGCCGTCAGCACGCTTTCAGGTTTCGGAATTGATCATTTACCTTTGGCTAAAGCAGCCGCAGCGGCACTGATTCACTACGCCAAAGAAACCCAGAAAACTGCGTTACCGCATATCCGCACGATTCAGCTAGAACAGAGTTCAGATTTTATTGCTTTAGATCCGGTGACACGCCGTAATCTTGAACTGATTGAGCCTTTATTTGAACATGGGACATCCTTATTTCAGCTGATCAATGATTGCCAGACTGCCATGGGGGGGCGCTTGCTCAGTCGCACCCTGATGCAACCTTTACGCGATACCGCCTTGCTGGATGAGCGCCTGGATGCCATTCCAGCCCTGCTGCAAGGTTTCCACGAAGTACCTGTACGTTTGGTACTAAAAGAAATTAGCGATATTGAACGCGTGCTGAGCCGTATTGCGCTTGGCAGTGCCCGTCCACGTGATCTGGTACAACTGCGTCAGGCCTGTGCGCAAATTCCATTTTTACGCCATGCCCTGCAACCGATTGTCAGTCAGCAACAGTCCAAACTTTTAGTACAACTCAATGAAGAACTCGGCGACTTCCATGATCTACATCAACGTCTGATGTCCGCCATTGTGGAAAATCCACCCGTCCTGCTGCGTGATGGTAATGTCATTGCAGAAGGTTTTGACAGTGAACTCGATGAACTACGTCAGATTCGTGATCATGCCAGCCAGTTCCTGATTGATCTGGAAATTAAAGAGCGTGAACAAAGCGGCATTCCGGGACTGAAAATTGGCTACAACCGCGTCAGTGGCTATTATATTGAACTGACCCGCGCACAGGCTGAACAGGCACCCGAGCACTATATTCGTAGGCAAACCCTGAAAAATGCCGAACGCTACATCACACCTGAACTGAAAGCATTTGAAGACAAAGTCTTATCAAGCGAATCGCGTGCCTTGGCCCGTGAAAAAATGCTGTTTGAAATGCTGCTGGATGAACTGCGTCAGGATATCGGCAGTTTACAGATGATGAGCAGCGCCATTGCCCAGATTGATCTGATTGCTAATTTTGCCCATCAGGCGCGTTTACGCAACTGGTCGCGTCCAAAATTCAGCCCGGAAGTCGGCGTCAGTATTACTGCCGGTCGACATCCGGTGGTAGAAGCCCTGAGTAAAACCGCCTTTACGCCGAACGATACGCGACTGGATTTTTCCCATCGGATGGCGATTATTACCGGTCCGAATATGGGCGGTAAATCGACCTTTATGCGCCAGACTGCATTGATTGTATTACTGGCTTATTGTGGTGCCTATGTTCCGGCACAAGCTGCAACCTTAGGTCCGGTTGACCGTGTCTTTACCCGTATTGGTTCTGCCGATGATTTATCGACCGGCAAATCAACCTTTATGGTGGAAATGACCGAAACCTCGCAAATCCTGCATCATGCCACCAGCCAGTCTTTGGTACTCATGGATGAAGTTGGCCGTGGAACCAGTACCTATGATGGCTTGTCTTTGGCTTGGGCCTGTGTGCTGGATCTGACCAAACGCATTCAATGTTTATGTCTATTTGCTACCCATTATTTCGAACTGACTGAACTGGATAAGGAAAGTGGCATTAATAACTACCATGTCACGGCCAAAGAGCTGAATGGTAATCTGATTTTATTGCATAAGGTGCAACATGGCCCGGCCAGTCAAAGTCATGGCTTGCAAGTCGCGAAATTGGCAGGCATTCCGGCTGCGGTGATTAAAGAAGCGCAAAACCGCTTAAAGATTCTGGAAAAACAGCATCAGGCCAAGCCACTGAGCCCGCAGCATGATCTGTTTGCAATGCCTGAAGTTATGGAGCCTATAGAACGTATCATCGAAATTGAAAAAGAATCGCCTGCACTGGACTTACTCGAAGATATTGATGTAGATAGTTTAACTCCGCGTGAAGCCTTGCAGCAGTTATATGCGCTCAAAGACCTGATCAAACAGTCAAGTTAATTCTCGGTCCTAGACCTCATCTGGCATAGGGTCGATGTCCTGAACATACCGATGAATGCTGTAATTCATCGGTATGCGACCTTTTTTCAAATTTAACAGCCCTATATATAACAAATATCAATAAAAGGAATTGTTAGTTCCCCCTGTTTTTGCCTAAAATACAGCATTCGTAATTAGAACCATATTTTTTAGGTAGCTGTCGCCATGACCTTCGTTGTCACTGAAAATTGTATTAAATGTAAATATCAAGACTGTGTTGAAGTTTGCCCTGTAGACTGTTTCTATGAAGGTCCTAACTTCCTTGTGATTAACCCGGACGAATGTATCGACTGTGCGTTATGCGAACCTGAATGCCCGGCAAATGCAATTTTCTCTGAAGACGAATTACCAGAGGGTCAAGAAGTCTTTATTGAACTGAATGCTGACCTGTCACAAAAATGGCCAAATATCACACAAATTGGTGACCAGCCAGCAGACCGTGAAGAATGGAATGGCAAAGCAGACAAATTACAATACCTTGAAAAGTAATTAGTTTAAACTTTAAAAGATCAGCAAATGCTGATCTTTTTTATACTCAACGCACACATTTCATTGCAATATTCTCCAAATTTCTCCCTATATTTAGTCTAAAATAGCGCTATTTTGTAAATATCTGATTTCTATAAATGAAGAACTTGTTAAAGGGATTATTGAGTCTTTGTATAATTCCTCTTGTTTTTGTGGGCTGTACCACGACCACAAAACAACCTGGACAGGCCACCACACCTGCTGGAAAACGGATTTACATTCCACAAGAACGTGTTCAATACGATCGTAAAGCCCACCCAAAAACTGTGCCTTATGTGTATACCCACTGGGTATCGGCACTGGATAATTTGTCACGCGTGCGTGAATATGAGGTTTTTCTGGAACGTCATGGGGTTGGCAATATCATTCCGAGTTTCGAATTGATGCGTACTGCACGTGATTGGGCCAAGTGTGGCCGTTCCCAATACATGATTCCAAGCCGTGAATTATGGGCCAATCAGATCCCAACTTTAAAAGTCTTTAAATATCTGGTTGCAGCCAATGTACTGACTGATTTTGAAGTCACGTCAGTCTATCGTGACCTGCCTTTAAACCAGTGTGCCGGTGGTGCCAACTCTTCACGCCATCTGTACAACTCTGCCATCGATTTCCGGATTGGGCCTGAATATCCGCAGGCACAAGATTATAGCTATATTGAAAATACCAAGTTCAAATTGTGTCAGTTCTGGGTACAGCATGGTCAAAGTCTGAATATGGGACTTGGCATGTATGCTTCAGGTCAAATCCACATCGATACCCAAGGTTATCGTACCTGGGGACCGAGTTTAGGCCGTAATTCCTCAATGTGTAATTACTAAGTCATGACAACCACTCTACAAAGTTCATTCAGGACATTGTAGAGCCTAAAAAATCATCACCTATAGAACAATAAATTGCGCTCTGCCGCGAAAAGTTTAAAATGCACGCATCGCAATCGAGGTGCTAAGACTATGCAACAAATGTGGACAGACATTGATCACTACATTGATTCACATTTAATTCCTGAAGACCCTATTCTGAATCAAACTCTTGAGAATACCGCAGCGCACGGTTTTCCTGATCATCTGGCTGTAGCACCGAACCAAGGCATGTTGTTGCAGATGCTAATCCAGATGAACCAATGTAAACGTATACTGGAACTCGGCACATTTGCAGCATATAGCACCATGTGGCTGGCACGTGCTTTGCCGGATGATGGCTATATCCTGACCATTGAAGGACGTGATACCCATGCAGCGATGGGTCAGGAAAATATTGATCGCGCGCAGCTTAAACAGACCGTCGAACTGAAATGCGGCCGTGCAGCAGATGTGCTTAAAGCCCTGCCTGAAGATACGGAAGCTTTCGATTTCATCTTTATTGATGCAGACAAACAGAGTTATCCGGAATATCTGGAACTCAGTTTAAACCTGTCGCACTCAGGTACACTTATTTTTCTGGACAATGTGATTCGTGCTGGCGAAATCATTAACCCAGACAATAATAAACCAAGTATTGAAGGCATTCGTGACATGTTTAAAGCGCTTCAAAATCATCCATGTATCTTGTCATGCACTGCTTTACAAACGGTTGGCAGCAAAGGACATGATGGTTTTGCACTCGCGATTGTGAAATAAAACAAGAAGAACAAAAATCACCCAATTACATGTTTACCATAAATAACATTAACTTATAAATATTAACCACAGAGTTATCCACAATATATGAGGATAACTCTGGTCATTTTTAAATCAAGCTGTAACAATTTACGATTAGACTTCGCGCTTGGCTATTATATGCAATTCTCACTTCGCAACCAGTAAAGGCACTTTAGAATTCCGGAAAATCGTGGTCGCAATACTGCCCAAAAAGAACTGGTGGATTTTACTGTGACTAAATGCACCCAACACGATCAG
>DFCG01000019.1:41617-42966 GCA_002367455.1 Acinetobacter sp. UBA3060
TGTTCTGCCAGAATCCGCTCGGAAATGTGTTGCAGCAGGTTATTGCTATAATCCAGCGCGATTTCACTTTGTTTTTGTTCAAGCTCAGCCAGTTCTTTGAGTAACATGGCATTGCTTTCAAAGCCNNCTGATTTCCCCCAGATGATAACTGGCCGGGTAATAATCCAAAACCTGTAACAGGACCAGTTCACGGCCAGTCTGTTTGGCAATCCATGCCGCCGCGTCAGCCAGCGCGTTTATACATGGTGATGAGTCGATGCAGGCGATGACACGTTTCATGTTTAGCCTCTCTTCTATTTATGATAAAAATTTCTTAGTTATTTTTAACTTAGCATAAGCATTCAAAAATGTGCAGCAAAATCTGTAAGGCTTGAATTGAAATATGTTAACTTTTATGTGAACAAATATAGATCAACATATCGATCTATTTGCTGAGTCAGGCTGTTGTATCAAGCAATTGACTTCCAAAAGCTTATTCACGATAGCGAATGAATTGGGCCGGATTACCGGCGACAATCGCACGCTTCTCGACATCCTTGGTCACTATACTGTTCATTCCCACCACGGCCTGATCTGCGATTTTAATTCCGTCCTTGATACCGACATGCGCACCGAGCCACACATCCCGACCAATCTCGATGCCTTGCGAACGTACTGGCTGCTGATAAATCGGCTGCTCCAAATCCATGCCATGATCAAAGGCATAAAGATGACAATAAGCGGCGATGCGCACCTGATCATGCAGTTTAATCCCCACCCGGCCACCATCCAGAATACAGTGATGATTGATCGCCACTTCATTACCGATCTCTAGGGGGCCATGTAAGGTGCAATCTGCAGCAATAAAGCTATTATCACCAATAATGATTTTGCGTCCCGGCTCCGCGAAAATATGTGCAAGAGGTGAAATAAAACAGTTTTCACCAATCTCGACGGTTTCCATTTCCATCAAGTAAGCCTGATAGTCCTTTTGCCACGCTTCTGCCCAACCGCGATTTTTTGGCTTTAAAGACCAGTACAGCCAAGGCATGTAATTCAGGCGATGTTTATGCTGCTCACGATATTTCAGTAATGGATCTACGTCAGTCATCTGTCGCTTCTTCTATGATTTTGAGCTGTTCACGGCCGCGGGTCACATCTTGAATTTTTAAGGCAAAAGGTTGAATTTGATGTAACTGAAATAAGGCGCTGATCTGCACCCCTTCGGCTGTATATTCTTCCTGATAATCGATTTGCTGCTGATTCAATTCATATTGAAAGATGGCCCATTCATTGAATTGACAGGAAAATTGCACCTTCTTCTTTTCAATCAGTTCAATTTTTTCTGCCAACAACAAACATTGTCCAGC
>DFCG01000019.1:42992-69413 GCA_002367455.1 Acinetobacter sp. UBA3060
CAGGCTGGCAATGGTAAATGGCATAACTTCAGGCTTTAAACTCTCACTGCTGCAGTATACCCGCTTTGCACAGACAAATAAAAAGCCTCTCCACGGAGAGGCCTGATTTTGATCGATTGTTTTACTCAATTGCTTGGCAAATATTACCGTTCACGCAAGGCTTCTTTGGCTTTATTAAATGGCTTGATCAGATAATCCATCACGGTTTTTGAACCAGTACGAATATCCACGGTGGCCACCATCCCTGGAGTAATATTGAACTCCTGCCCGGCATTATTGCTGAGCTTGTCGCTATCGGTACGGATATACACCCGATAATAAAATTGATCCTGCTTGACTTCATCACGCAAGGTATCCGGTGAAATCATCGCAACTTTACCATTCAACCCACCATAGATCGAATAATCATAAGCTGTAATTTTAACCAATGCTTCCTGATCAGGGCGAATAAAGGCAATATCACGCGGCGAGATTCGTGCTTCAACCAGTAATTTTTCATCCAGTGGCACGATGGTCATCAACTTGCCATTTTGTGGAATCACGCCGCCCAGCGTCATCACATCAATCTCTTTGACGACACCGCGAACCGGTGATTTAAAAACAGTTCGGCTCAAAGTATCCGACTTGCCACGTACCACCTGTTGCTGGGTTTCTACATCAGTATTGGCTTTGGACAATTCTTCCCGCGCATTCACATAATATTGATTACGGATATCATTCATCTGATTACGCAGGTCATTGGCTTCACGTTTTAGACGCAACACTTCAACCTCACTGGCTGCCCCTTTGGCGACCAAGGGAGCGGTCATTTCCAGTTCTTGCTGCACCAGTAACAAAGCCTGTTCCAGGCCTGCAACAGATTCTTGCAAATTGGCTCGACGCGACTGATACAGGGCCGTTTCTTCTTTAACCAATTTGGGATATTTCAACACTTCTTCAGGAAAGACCAACGGTGCGCCGGTGACTTCCGCACGTAAACGGGCTGAAGTGGCACGTGATGACACCAGCAAGGATTCTGATTCACCGACGTTGGATTCAAAGCGGGTCGGATCAAGCTGGGCCAATACTTGCCCACGCTCGACAATCTCACCTTCTTTGACATTAAGTTTAGTCAAAATACCGCCATCCAGAGACTGAATCACCTGCTCTTTGGATGATGGAATTATTTTTCCGGTACCGGTAGACACTTCTTCCAATTTGAATAACCATGCCCAGCTCAGCAATACCAATAGGCCAATGCCAATAATCCAGATGATGACACTTGATTTGGGTAAGGGTGGTTCCTGAAAGCTGACCTTGCTGGAACGTTTTAGTTGCTGTAGTTCACTCATGCACTTGCTCCCACAACCCGCTTATTACCACCTTGTGACTGATTCAGGATCTGATCCCGTGGTCCATCCATCACAATCTTGCCATCATTGACCACCAGAATACGATCCACCAGTTCCAATACCGCACGGCGATGGGTCGCAACTACCATCGTACGATGGGTTAAATAACCTTTAAGATGATCAATCAACTGTTTTTCTGACACGTCATCAATGGCGGCAGTCGGTTCATCCAGCAGCACAACTTTTGGTTGACGGATCAACAGTCGCGCCAATAACAAGGCTTGGCGCTGTCCACCAGAGAAGCCGACACCGCCTTCTAAAATGATATGATCCAGCCCTTCTTTTTTCTCCTGTACAAATCCCAGTGCGCCGGTAATTTGTAAGGCTTCCAGAATTTGCTGATCGGTGGCCAAGGGTGCGTCCAAAGTCAGGTTTTCACGAATTGAACCATAAAATAACTGTGAGTTCTGATTCAGCAAGCCCATATCACGCCGTACATCTGACGGGTCAATCAGAGTCAAATCAATACCATCCAGCTTGACCTTGCCCTGTAACGGTGTCTGCATTCCAGACAAGAGCTGCAACAAGGCCGACTTTCCTGCACCATTACGGCCAAGAATCGCAATTTTCTCCCCCGGCTTGATCTCCAGCTTTGGAATCATCAAACTCGGTTTCGGATCATCATCGCCATATTTGAACACCACACCGTTGAGCTCATAATGCCCATCCAGTGCCGGACGATGAATCAGGTGCGAATAATCCGGCTGGTCCACCGGTTTTTTCATGAGTTCATCCAAACCAGCCTTGGCGACTTTAGCCTGTTGCAAGCGACCCAGTACACCCGTAATTTGTGAAATTGGTGCCAGCATGCGTGAAGATAGAATCGAACAGGCCACCAGTGCGCCTGTGGTCATGTCACCCTCTATCACCGCAAAAGCCCCGACCAAGACTACAATTGCAAAGGTCAGTCCCTGAATTTTTTGGGTCCAGGCGGTCATCAAGCCGACAATTTTACGTTGCTGCATGCTGACATCGGCTGATACTTCATTCATATGATTCCACTGGTTCTGGAAACGCGTTTCAGCTCTTAACAGCTTGATGTCTTCAATTCCTTGTACAGCTTCTACCAGCAAGGCATTGCGGATGGCAGATTCGCGCATGCCCAACTGAGCCAGCTGTGCCAATTTTTTCTGCGCCAGAATTCCCGGAAGAATCATTAAGGGTACAACGAGTAGCATGACCCAGAACAGATTGCCACCGATCACCCAGAAGATCCCTAAGAACAGGAAGAAGAATGGCAGATCGGCAATTGCTGTGACTGTGGTTGAAGTCACCAGTTCGCGGACGCCTTCCAGCTCACGAATTTGTGAAATAAAGGTTCCTGTTGATTTGGAACGTTCGCTGTTTTTAATCCGTAATGAATGACCAAAAACCCGGTCAGAAATTTTTAAATCCGCACGTTTACCAATAATGTCTGACAGATAGATCCGCGAGACACGTAATACAAATTCAAAAATCGCAGCGATCAGCACGCCACCGGCCAACACCCATAACGTCGGAATAGATTGCGATGGAATGACACGGTCATAGACATTCATCGAGAAAACTATCGTGGCCAGTGCCAGAATATTGGCAATTAAAGACGCAAACATCACATCGATATAGCGCTTCCAGTCATTCAGGACAATCGACCAGAACCAGTTTTTCTCAAAGGGTTTGATATATTCATCCACCCGCGCATCTGGAACTGAAGATTCAGGACGCAGCACATAAAGATGCTTTATGCCAACCTCTAACTGTTCAATCGTGAAACTTTGAGATAAACCTTCATCACCACTGAGCTGGATGCTGACATTGCCCTGTGTGTCGATGCGTTCAATCACCCCCACATCACCACTATCGAATTCAACCAGTAAAGGTAAACACCATGGATTCAGCAGGCTGCGCTCAAATTTATTTTTACGGACATTTAAACCCATCTGACGACTGACTATCTTGAGCATGTCATCGATGTCATGATGCTGGTTCCAGTCCAGTTGCAGGCGTATCCGCTCCTCAGAAGGCTCGATCCGGTAATGCCGGGCAATATTTAAAACTGCCTGAAGCCAAGGTTGATAATTTATTATTGTAGTACTCATGGCTGAACTTCAAACCCCTGAATAGAAATGCTATTAAGCGCGTAAATATCCCGTGTACGGCCCGTGACCTGAATGTACTGTACGATCGCCGAGTAAATGTCATAGCGTGCCGATTCAATTTCCTGCGCGGCACTATGAATGGCTTGCTCTGCATTCAGCAAATCCACTACGGTTCGGGTACCCAATTTATATTGTTCTTGATACAGCTCTTTGGTGCGTACCGTGGTTGCGCGGCGCTGGGATAAAACCCCCATTTGTTTTTGTTTATTTTCAATCTGCTCGCGGATCAAGCGCACCTGATCCAGCACATCCAGATAGACCGTATTGACCTGTGCGCGTGCAGCTTCTTCGGCATAGCTTGCGGCACGGGTCTGTGAACGCGTTGCACCACCCCGATACAAATTACTGCTCACTTCAGTCATGACTGAATTACAGAAGCCATCATCTTCATTATTATTTGGATTCCGTCCATTCATCGCCTGACTTAGACTGCCTTTGAGACTGATGGTCGGATAAGGAATATCCCATTCAACAATGGATACATCAAATCCTAGCAAGGTACACAAGCGTTGTTGATATTGTCTGAGTTGGGTCCGCTGTACAATCAGATTCGATTGCGCTGCTTCCAGATTGGACTGCGCCTGAATCGGGTCGGCCTGACTGCTGATCCCGACACGGGCATGTAAATTGGCAACTTCTGCAATCCTTCCAATGCCCTGAATTTGCTGTTGGGCAATCTGGGTAATTTGCTGATAGCGTTTGATACTCACTATTGCATCAGCCACTTCAAATGCGATCTGATCCAGACTGACCAGCACCTTGGCCTGTTCTTCTGCCAATCGCGCTTCTTCCACACTTACATTGGTTTTAATTTTGCCAAAGTCATACAGCATCTGGGTGGCATTCAAAGAAACCATTTGTTGTCCACGTTCACCGGAAGTGAGGCCACCTGTCCCGATACCCCCGGATAACTGCGGATAATAACCCGCTCTCGCCACATCGATATTCGCGGCCTGCGCAGATAATGTCGAAATACTCTGTGTGATTTCAGGACGTCGCTGCACTGCCCGGTGTACAGCTTCCACCAAATTCATTTTTTGTGGAATACCAGCTGTGACCGTAGGACTGAAAGCTGGCTGTCCTGACTGTGGCCGGGTAATTTGCGGCAGCTCAGCTACTTTTGATGTATCTAATGAATAATGACCGAGCGAGGTAATATCAATGGTATGCGCTGACCGTGTCGGCTTGGGTACAATCAGCTGATCCAAGCCATTCTTGAGATTGGTAAAATAATGAGATGAACTTTCTGCATGCGCCAAAGACACAGATAAAGGCAAAAGAAGAAGTATCAATCCCCTTCTTTTTTGATCTGTTTTCCCCTGATTTTTTTTAAAGTGTTCTGCCCTAAATCGTATAATTATGTAATGTTTTCTTGTTTTAGCATAACAATAGGTCAAATCACTTTAAAAGAAATCTTTTTCACTTTGATTTGATCAAAAAAAACCCTGCATCCGACAACTGGCGTCTGATGCAGGGTTTTTATATAAAGCAGGATTATTTAAACAGTGAAATCATCACCCAGATAAACTTTTCTTACGGTCTCATTCGCCAGGATTTCTTCTGGTGTACCTTCAGCAAGCAATGCACCTTCACTAACAATATAAGCATGCTCACAAATCGCCAGCGTTTCACGTACGTTATGATCGGTAATCAGTACCCCAATCCCG
The DNA here is from genome assembly GCA_002367455.1 of Acinetobacter sp. UBA3060. Lineage (GTDB taxonomy): Bacteria > Pseudomonadota > Gammaproteobacteria > Pseudomonadales > Moraxellaceae > Acinetobacter. The sequence continues at coordinate 48,189 of DFCG01000019.1, forward strand.
CGATCTTTCAAGGTCGTAATAATATCCTTAATATCTCCAACCGAAATCGGATCGACACCGGCAAAAGGCTCATCGAGTAACATAAATTTTGGGTCCGCCGCAAGTGCACGTGCAATCTCGGCACGACGTCGCTCCCCACCGGATACACTCATACCTAAAGAATCTTTGATATGAGTGATTTTAAAGTCTGCCAGTAACTCCGCCAGACGTTGCTGACGCTGTGCCTTGGTCATATCTTTACGGGTTTCCAGAATTGCCATAATATTTTCTGAAATCGTGAGTTTTCGGAAAATCGAAGCTTCCTGCGGCAAATAACCAATTCCCTTACGTGCCCGTTCATGCATTGCAAGGTCGGAAAGATCCAGATCATCCAGATAAATTTCCCCCTTATCCATCCGCACCAGACCGACTACCATATAGAAACTGGTAGTTTTACCGGCACCATTTGGTCCGAGCAACCCAACAATCTGGCCACTTTCCATGCTGAATGACACATCTTTTACTACCCAGCGTTTATTATAGTTTTTCGCCAGATGTTTAATGGTGAGGGTTTGAACCTGCTGCGATTGCTCCATTAATCACGCGCTCCCGGGAAGGATGTTGAACTAGAGGGTGGAATCACGATTTGTACACGGCCAGACGATGAACCGGTTTTGTTTGGTGTTCCGGTGGCTTCGATATCGCCTTTGTTCATGCTGTATTTTAAAGTTGCACCACGAATACTGGCACCGTCCTGTTGCAGGAAGGCATTACCTGACAAGGTAATAATCCCGGTTTCAGCATTATAGACAATTTTCTGCGCCTGACCTTTGGCAAGACCTTTGGCCGGATCCACTTTTTGCTGGAACTGTGCCGGGCTGCCAGTAGCCGTAATCAGGCTGATCTGGCGCTTATTGTTCAGATTGGCCACAATCGAATTGGCTTGCAGCTTCATGGTGCCCTGTTCAATGATGACATTNNTTTGGTTCATACTTTCCTCGAATATTAAAGAATTCGTATTGACCATCATTAAGATTGGCTTTAAGACCCTGGCTGACAAATTCAGCCTGTGGAGATTCCACAATCACTGTCTTGTCTGTTTCAATTTCACGTGTTTTCGGAAAAGCAGTCAGTTCTTCAGTACGAAACCGCATTTTCCCATTTTGCATGATTTTGGTGGCGAGCACTTCTTGAGAAAGTACAACTTTTGTATTGTCATCATAACCATGCGCCATTTTGGCAAAGAAAGTCGCATCGACTTTACCATTGTCATAAGTCGATGCTCGCAGATTTTCCAGCTTTGAGGTTTCTAGCTGCAGGTTCTGCTCGAGTCGGTCCACTTGGGCACGAACCGACACCTGACCTGCTTCATCCGTCTGAGTTAAGTTAATATTTTGAGCGGAATAGGTCATGCTGCGCGCAGAGTCTGCCTGCAGCTTGTTGCCCTTGCCGCTGTAATAGTAATAACCACCACTTATTGCGGCAATAATCACAGCCGTAATATATAAAACTTTAGTATCCATAAGCGGTGTACTTAATCCAAAAGATATGACTTATTAATAAGGCGCACGAGTATATTTTTCAAGTAACTCTTGGTACATGCCTTTGGACATTAACAACATATCGCAGATTTCACGCACCGCACCACGTCCACCCTGTGCCTGAGTCACGAGATCGGCACGGCGGCGAACTTCGACATGACCATTAGGTACGGTCACTTTCATGCCGGCAATGGCGAACGCAGACAGATCAGGCCAGTCATCGCCCATATACAGGCAATCTTCAGGATCAATGTTAAGCTGTGCACAGGCTTCACGAAGTGCTGTACCTTTGTCTTCACGGCCCTGATAGACCAGATCAACACCCAGATCCGACATACGCTTTTCTACGATATTGCTTTTACGTCCGGTGATAATAATCACCTTGATTCCCGCCTGCTGAACCAGTTTCATGCCCAGACCATCACGAATGTCAAAGGATTTGATCTCATCGCCAGTATTGGTCAGCGTTACAAAGCCATCACTTAAAATACCATCTACATCAAGCACCAGTGCTGCAATATGACGTGCCTGTTCTAATAATACATAAGATGCCATTTATTAATTTACCCCAGCCTGAATCAGGTCATGCATACTAATCACGCCAATGACTTTATTGGCATCATCAACAACTACAAATTGATTAATTTTATGTTCATTCATACGTTCCAGTGCGACCACTGCACGTGCTTCCTGAGAAATGGTCAACGGATTTTTGGTCATCACGTCCTGAATAGCCAGATTGACATCAAAACCTTGCTGCTTATCAATCAAGCGACGCAAGTCACCATCGGTAAAAATCCCCAGCAACACATCATTTTCATCGACGACTGTGGTTAAGCCCAAGCGCTTGTTGGAAATTTCGTACAATACTTTATTCATGGCGGTATCTGGCGAGACTTTAGGTAAATCTGCGCCAGTACGCATCAGATGCTTCACGTGCAATAACAGACGCTTACCCAGCGCACCTGCAGGATGTGAGCGTGCAAAATCATCTGAGGTAAAGCCGCGAGCGTCCAGTAAAGCCACCGCCAAAGCATCACCCAAAGCCAATGTTGCCGTCGTTGACGATGTCGGCGCTAAACCCAGTGGACAGGCTTCTTGGATATTACCCAACGTCAAAGCTACATCAGCATTTTGTGGCATTGGACCACGATCATCACCACTGATGGTAATCAGCGGAATTTCCAGATGTTTGATGAGTGGCATCAACATCATGATTTCATCACTCTTGCCCGAGTTTGAAATCGCAATCAGCACATCACCAGCCACTAACATACCCAAGTCGCCATGACCGGCTTCACCTGGATGCATAAAGAATGAGGGAGTTCCGGTCGAAGCAAAGGTCGCCGCCATTTTACGGCCAATATGACCTGACTTGCCCATTCCGGTAATCACCAGACGGCCAGTACACTGTAGAATAATTTCACATGCCCGGCTAAAACGGTCATCAATCTGTGTTGCTAAAATCTGTAGTGCATTTTCTTCGATGCGCAGTGTTTCAAGTGCGACTTTCTGGAAATCTAGTTGATTCGCTGTTTTCTGTGAATTCAAAGCCTGTTTACCTACGCTAAGGACAGAGAAAAACTCTGGTTTGATGGGCATAATTTTCGCAATTTTAGCATAGCTATGCAATTGTAAGCTTTCTAAATGTAGAAGATTCGACGGATTTTTAATATATTCAGATTGTATTTAACTTGCGCAATCTGGTATCTCCGCCTCTACATTCACTCCATTTTTAAAGCGGTTATATGCGCTTGTTTTTATTTTTATAGAAACACGCTTACGCTATCCAAAATAAGTTTGGGTCAAATCAGACCAGACTCATTCAAATATAATTCCATCAGACTGGCAAACACTGCCTCTGAAAATGTAAGCTCAATATTCGCTATTTCACTTCCTGAACCCCTTCTTTATAAATCACTCTCGTTGCCTAACTCCCCTAAATAACTGAGGCTTTTTACGCTTTTATCTTTATGAATAATTATGCTTAGGTTAAGATGATTCATCCTTTTATTTGAAGTCTTTTGAACAGCTATGCAACCATTTGTTCTATATAACTCAGAGCAACGCAAAAAAGTAGAATTCTTACCTCGTGTTGAAGGTCAAATTGATCTGTATGTCTGTGGTATGACGGTTTATGACTACTGTCATATTGGACATGCACGTACAGTGGTTGCATTTGACTATATTATCCGTTTCCTGCGTAGCCAAGGCTGGAAGGTCAAATATGTGCGTAATATTACGGATATTGACGATAAAATTATTAAACGTGCCAATGAAAATGGCGAAAGTATCTCAGAATTAACAGGTCGCTTTATTGATGCGATGAATGAAGACTTTGCCAAACTGGGCTGCCTTGCACCTGATGTTGCACCTAAAGCGACAGATTACATCGATCAAATGCAAGATATGATCGGCAACCTGGTCGACAAAGGTACGGCTTATCCATCCAATAATGGCGATGTCTACTTTGAGGTCGAGAAGTTTGCCAAATATGGTCGTCTGTCTGGCCGTAAATTAGAAGATATGCAAGCCGGCGCGTCTGAACGTGTCGATGTTGAAGTCGAAAAGAAACACCCGTTTGACTTTGTACTGTGGAAACATGCCAAGGAAAATGAACCGTCATGGGCATCTCCTTGGGGCAATGGCCGTCCAGGCTGGCACATCGAATGTTCAGCAATGTCGACCTGCTGCCTAGGCAATCATTTCGATATTCATGGCGGTGGTGCTGATTTAACCTTCCCACATCATGAAAATGAAATTGCACAATCTGAAGCATCTACTGGCGAACAGTATGTCAATTACTGGATGCATGCCGGATTTATTAATGTCGATGGCGAGAAAATGTCGAAGTCTTTAGGCAATTTCTTCACCATTCGCGACGTGATTGAAAAATTCCATCCGGAAGTGGTACGTTATTTTATTGTGTCTTCACACTATCGTAGCCCGGTGAATTACTCGGATGTTGCCTTAAAAGAAGCAAAAAATACCTTGTCTCGTTTCTATCACTCATTTAAAACCTATCAGGCGGTTTATGGTGATCATCTGATTGAAACTCTGGATGAGGCTTTAGTTGAACGCTTTAATACCGCTATGCGTGATGATTTCAATACGCCTGAAGCGATTGCGGTATTGTTCGAAATCAATAAAGAGCTGAATCGTGCGGTGAAAGAAGAAAATGCAGAACAGGCAGCGATTTATTATGCAACTTTGCGTTACCTGACCAATATTCTCGGTCTGGTACGGCAAGACGTAGAAGAGTTCCTCAAGTCTGACATTGGTCAGGAAGCATTGGGACTATCACCTGAACAAATTGAAGATTTGATTCAACAGCGTCAGGATGCCAAGAAAGCCAAAGAATTCGCACGCGCAGACGAAATCCGTCAATCTTTACTTGATCAAGGTGTTGTTCTTGAGGATACCCGTCAAGGTACAGTTTGGCGCCGTGCTGATTAATTAATCAAACAGATTTATAGAGAGTTGACACTGCTGTGGAATTCTCTATAATTCACCTCATTGCGGGAATAGCTCAGTTGGTAGAGCATAACCTTGCCAAGGTTGGGGTCGGGAGTTCGAGTCTCCTTTCCCGCTCCAGAATACGAAAAACCCTTATCGAAAGATAAGGGTTTTTTATTGTGTTTGAAAAAAATTTATTAATAAAATGCATATCTCAAATCACTTATTCATCCTCTTTTAACCTGACATTTTTTTTGGGTTATTCATGACAAAGTGCTATTGTGGATAAACTTTAAAACTTTCAATCCCTTTCATAACGATATCGTTTCATGACTTATAAATTAAATGCTCGTCATCTAATTCTAGATCTTTTATATGCCTCTAAAAACTCCACCCTGTCTATTAAGCGGATATTAACAGCTGCTGAATTATTGGGGATTTCTGACAATGGTATCCGTGTCGCTGTAGCCCGATTAAATCAGGAAAATGTCATTCAAGCTGTAGAGCGCGGCGTGTATCAATTGCTAGAGAAAAAATTCGATACTTCTTTTATCAGCTTAAACAAACATCCTGATATGCAAACGGCGACTACATGGAACGGAAAATATGTGCTGGTCTATACCGGTGCTTTGGGACGTGTAGACCGTACGGCATTATCTAAAAGGGAAAAAGCGCTACGTTATTATGGTTTTCAGGAACTAGAGCAAAATGTTTTTATTCGTCCCGATAATTTAACGCTAAATCTAAGTCCATTAAAAACAGCTGTAATCCAGTTTGGATTAGATCCTGACGCACGTTTTTTTCAAGTCAGTCAACTGGAAAGTGAAACCGAAGTTCGTGATTTATGGGATATCGAAGAGCTACATCAGACCTATCATGCAGTACAGCATGCTATCAACGACTGGTTTGAGAATTACCAGAATCTGACTTTAGCAGAGGCTGCAAAAAGTGCCTTTTATCTAGGTAAATCTGCCCTATTTAGTTTGCGTGCTGACCCCTTACTTCCTGCAGAATGGATAGACACAGATGCTCGACAACAATTTGAGCTCGCAGTCCGCAAAATAGAAAAACAGGGTCAACTTTTATGGCAACACTATTTTAAAGACCAAGGGGTCTAATTTATTTCTTTTTTATACACAAAAATGAATTGACTGTAATATTTCATCCAAATATATTGAATAAAGCAATAAGAACTAAATATAGGCAGAAGAATGAACAGCAAGGTCAGTGTCACAGAACTTTTTAGTCGTGACGAAATTAAAGAACTCACCACGACCTCAGACTTACACGGTGCCTGGGCAGTAGGTTCAACCTGGACCGTAATTGTCATGACCTTTGGTACGGTTGCCTATAGCTGGGAATATTTACCTACATGGGGAAAAATCCTGATATGTGCATTGGCATTGGCTATTCTTGCTGGACGCCAGCTTGCGATGGCTATTTTGATGCATGATGCCTCGCACCATAGCCTGTTCAAAACCAAATGGTTAAATACCCATCTGACTGATTGGCTCTGTGCACGCCCGATCTGGAATGATGTCAGCAAATACCGTCCTTATCACCTGAAACATCATGCTAAAACCTCGCAGCCAGATGATCCTGACTTGGGGTTGGTAAAAAACTTTCCCATTACGCAAAGCTCACTATTCAGGAAATTCTTCCGTGACCTGAATGGGCAATCGGGGCTTAAATTTCTCGCTGGTCGAGTATTAATGGATCTGGAATTGCTGGAATGGAGTGTTTCCAATGACCCCAAGCCAATTCCGCGTGGTGATCGCAGCAATTTAGAGTTAGCGAAAAACTTGCTTAAAAATAGTTCTGGTATGTTAATTTCAAATGCAGCAATTTTTTCTGCTCTGTGGGCCAGCGGCCATCCTAAAATGTATTTATTATGGCCTCTCGCCTATATCACTCCATTTCCTTTGTTCATCCGCATCCGCGCCATGGCTGAGCATGCGGGCCTAGAAACCAGTCATTCTGCCCTGAGCAATACTCGAACTACCCGTGCAGGCTGGCTGGCACGTGCTTTTGTTGCACCAATTCATGTGAACTATCATATTGAACATCATTTGATGGCCTCTGTTCCGCATCAAAAGCTGGCAAAAATGCACCAGATGTTAAGAGAGCGTCAGTATGTCGATGCTCCGCCAAGTTATCTGGATGTGATTCGCTCACTTTTAAAAAATAATCAATTTTCCTGATGCTTAGATTATTCAATTTCAATGCTGATGGTTTTCGGCATGTGAATGCGGATGTGAGGATTGTCCCCGATGTTCCGGCGGACAATCTTCCGCTTCGATCTGCAAGGTCATCTCGGTAATATGATGCTCATGGTGGAGCATCTCAAAGGCCTGATGACGCAGTTTCTGATAATCCACATTCGGCGCAACCAGATGCACGGTCAGCATGACTTTTTTGGAAGTAATTGCCCAGACCTTGAGCTGATGAATATCTCGCACCCCTTCAAGCGCCAAAAGATCGTAACGTAATTTTTCAATATCAATTTCATCCGGCACACCTTCAAGCAGAATATTGATGCTCTGTTTTAGCAAAACCCAGGTTCTTGGCAATACCCAAAATCCAATTAATACTGCAATGAGTGTATCTATCCACATCCAGCCGGTGAAATAAATCACTAGCGCTCCAATAATCACGCCTACAGATCCCAACGCATCACTCAGCACTTCCAGATAAGCGCCTTTGACATTGAGGCTTTCCTGACTGCTGGATACCAGAATTTTCATGGAAATCAGATTAATGATCAGCCCCAAGATGGCCACGCCCATCATGCCAAGACTCTGGATTTCCGGTGGATGACTCAAACGCTGATAAGCTTCAAACAAAATATAAATCGCAACCACAAACAGCATTAAGGCATTAAACAGAGCAGCCAGAATTTCAAAGCGCTGATAACCAAATGTCCGTTTATTGTCTGCCGGTTTTTGCCCAATTTTGATAGCGACTAATGCGATAGCCAGTGCAGCAGCATCGGTAAACATATGCGCAGCATCAGAAAGTAAGGCCAAACTTTGAGTTAGAAAACCAGCAATCACTTCCACAATTAAAAAAGTCGTGGTTAATACCAACGCTATTAATAATTTTTTGGCATTTTTTGCAGTCACGGCGACATGACTATGCTCATGATGATGTGAATTCCCCACCGGCCACTACCTCCTTCTTATTCAATGAGGATGTATCCTCAGCATCTTTCAAGTTTTATTCTGATTCATATTACGCTTGAATTTTATCTATTTAAGTAGGTTTTTTATGAACTGCTTTATCAGTCGATATTAGATTAAAGTTTTAGCTTTTTCATGCTCTGCTAGCCAGGCCTGTACCGAAGCACGCTTAAAATTACGCTCGACATATTCTATTATTTTCACAGGAAGTTTCACCTGATGACTCAGCAGACGATGCAACATAAAGGCTAGATCAAAGTCTGCAATGGACCAGTGTTCAGTCAACCATATGTCCTCTAGCATATGTTCTGCCACATTTACCAAGCGCTGAATTTCTTCAGTGATCGGAGCTGTAAGAGGTGTAGATATTTTTGCTGGGTGAAATACCGAATCGGAAGGCATCTGCTGGCGGATTTGCATAAAATCNNGGAAAGGCATCTTCCAAGTATTCAGTGATCGCCCATGATTCAAACAGGCTAAAGTTATCTACTATTAAATACGGAACTTTAGCACTTGGACAAATGGCTTGATAAGCCGCAGATTTCTGTTGCTGCTGATCTAAATCGACCACTATTTCCTGAAAATCTAAACCCTTTTCTTTTAAGGCAACATAGACCGACATGGCATAAGGGCTGATTCTGTTTTTATCGACATATAAACTTATATTTTGCATATCCTTGATCCTGATAGGCTTGTTGTTTTTATTCAGTACGGCAGCCTTACTCTACTCTCTTTCCTATATAAAAGGAAAATGACCCGCTTCATGTAGCAATCACACAAAAATGTTTATACAGTTGCCGATAGCGAAGCGATATTCATTATTTTCTATAATGTATGTGATGTGAGGCATAAAGCCTTTTATTTTGCTTTTGATTCACGTTAAATTAAATCATTCTCTTGATATCAAAAAACTATGCTGAACTTAGCTCACCTCCCCGATACCGTGTATGCCATTCAACATCTGGCTTTCGAAGACTTAGGTGCTTGGGAAGATATTTTTTATCAGCTCGGCTTACGTGTGCGTTATTTCGAAGCTGGCATCGATGATCTCACCAAGGCTTTTGAACATCCCGGATTAACCGTTATTCTCGGTGGCCCGATTGCAGTCTATGAAACTGAGGATTATCCTTTCTTACAACAAGAAATAGACTTACTTAAAGTTCGCCTGGAAAAGAACTTACCGACGTTAGGCATCTGTTTAGGTGCACAGTTAATTGCTGCTGCATTGGATGCCAAAGTCTATTCCGGGCATACCAAAGAAATCGGCTGGTCTAAACTTAAGCTTGCTTCTGTTGAAAATAATCCGCTGCAAGCTCTCGAAGATATCGACGTCCTGCATTGGCATGGTGATACCTTTGACCTACCTGAACAGGCAAAATTACTGGCCAGCTCTGACCTTTATCCAAATCAGGCCTTTCGAGTAGGACAGAATATTCTAGCACTACAATTCCATGCTGAAGTGGCCAGTGAAAGTTTAGAGAAATGGCTGATTGGACATACCTGTGAGTTACGCAAAGCCCAGATCAATATCCCTGCCTTGCGGGCGGATCATCAAAGCTATGCGCCCGCGCTTGAACAGGCAGCCAGTTCGGTATTGATGCATTATTTAGAAAACCTGCGACTTAAGTAACCGTAATAAAAAAGCACCCAGTTGGGTGCTTTTTTAATTTGTCATGCTTATTTTTTCGGAGCAGGAACAGAAGCCTCGGTAGTAATGTTCACTGTAATTTTATCGCCCACATTTGGAACATAACCGCCTACCCCAAAAGCTGAACGGTTAAATGAAGTGGTTGCATTGAAACCAATCGTTTGTAATTTAGTCATTGGGTGCACGCCTTGTTTATTTAAAACTGCATCCAGTACCACAGGTTTAGTGACATCTTTCACGGTTAAGTTACCGGTGATTTTGTATTTGTTTTTGCCTAAAGCCTGAACTTTAGTACTTTTAAAAGTGATATTCGGATATTTGGCAGCNNACTGAAGTTTGCAGATGGTGTAGAGAAACCAAAGTGGCTCCAAGAGAAAACCGTTGCTGAATGAGTCGGGTCAATCGTATAGGCCACTGGTTTTGCCATAGAAACTGTTGCTACAGATGCGACCGCCAAGCCTAATGCTAATGTTTTGAAATTCATGTTTTTATCTCACGTTTTGGATGTTATTAAGTGTATACAATCTGGAACCGTTTACAGCCCTAAAGATAAAACGTTTTGTTGCAGCGATGAAACGATAAAATTGTAAGTTATTTTTTTAATTTTTGAGCTTTAATCCATACGGTACTGGATGAATCCAGTTTTCTTGGCGACTTTGTTATACAACGCTTGTGCCTGATGATTTGATTCCTGAGTCAGCCAGTAAACCCGGTCGCAATTACGCTGCTGCGCGACCTGATAGACATGCTGAATCANNCATCAATCAAGGCCGCAAAACCGTACATTGAATCTAACTCATAATTAGTTAATTTATCCCAGGTATTTTTACTTACCTCATCCGAAATTTGGGTCTGATAAAAGCGTTGATAGTCTTGCCATAAAAATAGCCATTCCGGCTGTGATATTTGCTCTAGAGATTTGATCTGGATCTGGCACTGTATATTCATGTTTAACTGCTTCTTTGGCTTATTTCTTTAATTTAAGTCGTTTCAATAGTGGTCGCTGAATTTTTATAGCGGCCTAAACTTAGCTTTATCTCATCTGGTGCTCATAAGCAACCTGTCAGATGAAAATCATCCGGCATAAAAAAAGTCCCAATCAGGGACTTTTCATGCATTATGTTTAAAGTTTTTCAACCAGAATACGATCAACCTGTTTTAGGCCAGTCGTCTTTTCATGATTTTTACGACGCACTTTAATGACCTTTTCTTCGGCTAATTCTTGCAGCATTAAATCAACTGCAACCATCGCTTCAAGAGGTAATTCCTGTCCGATCCACTTGAGTTCGCCTGCATCCATTAAAGTAATTTCATCGTTAATTTGTTCATACAAGCTCATGTTCATCTCACTCTTTCATTTCGACTATGGGAGAACTTTCTAACGATTGCCACATGAAAACAACGCTAAAAAGCGAAAAAATAAAAAACGCCCCTTTAACTGGGGCGTCTTTTTAACCTATTAATCGAATTGATTAAGCGGTAATTTCTTGCACTGCTGCAACCACTGCTTCGGTGGTAATACCGAAGTATTGGAACAAATCTTTTGCAGGTGCAGATTCGCCATAAGTGGTCATACCGATAACACGACCATCAAGACCTACAAATTTCCACCAGTAATCTACATGTGCAGCTTCAACAGCAACACGTGCACGAATATTTGATGGAAGAACCGCTTCACGATAAGCTGCATCTTGCTTCATGAATTCTTCAGCACATGGCATAGACACGACACGCACGCCTTCAAGCTGTGCATAAGCTTCCATTGCCAGAGATACTTCAGAACCAGTGGCAATAATGATGGCTTTCAATTCACCTTTTTCTTCAGCCAGTACATAACCACCTTTCGCAGCGCTCTCAATTTGAGCTTGAGTACGGTTTTGGAATGGCAAGTTCTGACGAGAGAAGACCAATGCAGTTGGACCTTCGGCACGCGTTAATGCAGATTTCCAAGAAATTGCTGCTTCAACAGTGTCACATGGACGCCATGTATTTAGGTTTGGTGTACCACGAAGTGATGCGATCTGTTCAACAGGTTGGTGCGTTGGACCATCTTCACCCAGACCAATTGAGTCATGCGTATAAACGTGGATTACACGCTGTTTCATCAATGCAGACATACGTACGGCATTACGTGCATATTCCATAAACATCAGGAATGTTGCTACATAAGGGATGAAACCACCATGCAGTGCAACACCATTCGCGATTGCAGTCATACCGAATTCACGTACGCCATAGTGTACGTAGTTACCTGCCGGATTATCCTGTATGCCTTGCGCACCTTTCCACAGTGTCAGGTTAGAACCTGCAAGGTCCGCAGAACCGCCTAGAACTTCTGGCAATAATGGAACAAGTGCTTGTAATGCATTTTGGCTGGCTTTACGCGTCGCAATCGTTTCAGCTTTGGCATTCACTTCTGCAATATAGGCATCCGCTTTTGCAACGAAGTCAGCCGGTAATTCACCAGATAAACGACGTTTAAGCTCAGCTGCTTCAGTTGGATATTTTGCAGCATAAGCAGCAAATGTTTCGTTCCAAGCTGCTTCTGATTCAGCACCTTTAGCTTTCGCATCCCAAGCTGCATACACATCTTCAGGAATCACAAATGCTTCGTCAGTCCAGCCTAGTGCTTCACGAGTCAACACGATTTCGTCATGACCGAGTGGTGCACCATGACTGTCTTCTTTACCTTGCTTGTTTGGTGAACCCAAACCAATCACGGTTTTACAGATAATGATGGTTGGTTTAGCAGTTTCAGCTTTCGCCTCAACAGTTGCCTGACGGATTGCATCTGCATCGTGACCATCAACTTTAATCACTTGCCAGCCGTACGCCAGGAAGCGTTGTTCTGTATTGTCAGAGAACCAGCCTTCCACTTCGCCATCAATCGAGATGCCATTGTCGTCATAGTAAGCAATCAATTTGCCCAGACCCAATGTTCCTGCCAAAGAACATGCTTCGTGAGAAACACCTTCCATCAAACAGCCATCGCCAAGGAAGCAGTAAGTGAAGTGATCTACAACTTGGATATCGTCTTTGTTAAATTGTGCAGCTAGGGTTTTTTCAGCCAGTGCAAAACCAACAGCATTCGCGATGCCTTGACCTAAAGGACCAGTCGTCGTTTCAATTCCTGGCGCATAGCCCAATTCCGGGTGACCAGGTGTTTTAGAATGAAGTTGACGGAATGCTTTTAGATCTTCAATTGAAAGATCGTAGCCCGTTAAATGAAGAAGCGCATATTGAAGCATAGAGCCATGGCCATTTGATAATACAAAACGGTCACGGTTTGCCCAATTCGGGTTGGTCGGGTTATGGTTCATGAATTCACGCCAAACCACATCAGCGATATCTGCCATCCCCATTGGAGCACCTGGATGTCCTGAGTTTGCTTTTTGCACAGCATCCATTGCCAATACACGAATTGCGTTTGCAATACGACGTTCATTAAGCGGGGTTGTCATAAATCAGAGTCCAAAATATTCAGAAATAGGAAATGATGAAAAGACTTTCAAAACTGCTGTCTATTGTCTTAAAAAAACAGCGAGGGGTAAAGACTAACCAACAATATTTATCAGTTTATTGAGTGTCTCTTGCCTTATCGTACAATTATTCCACATTTCTTCTTCGGCTTTGATTCGCTCTACTGGTTTTCAGATTGAATTATCCTTCATTTCAAAAGCGACTTTAGTTTCTGTATCTGGATTCCAAGCTGATAAACAGGATTGAATTTATGCTGATTTTATTTCTATTTTATATGTCTCACATCATTATTTTTAAAGAAAATCTATACAATTCACTGATCCATTCATAATGTAATTTGTATTAAATTTTATAAAATATTGGCAGGATTGTTTGATATACAGGTGAAAATCTAATTTGCTTAGGCTAATTTCCAACCTCGGTAGACTTATTGTCCCTGACAGTCTTTAGGCAAATAGCGCTGCTGAATATCAGTGGAGTAACATTTGCCACTATGAACGTCAAAAGCAACCGATTTCCCGCGAATCGCAGCATCTACTCCCTGCTCTCGTATCTTGAACTCTATCCGGCATGCGGCATTAATGATCACTTTTTCGATATATTGACCATGCCCACCAATCTCACGTCCGGCATCACAGTGCTGATCCGAAGCAATAAACTGGGTTCGATATGCTCCAGCTTGCTCAAATACTTCGGCCAATTGATTACGTACGATATAAGCTTGATAACTCATAAAAGCCATCGTCACTAAAATCGCGATAATGATGAGCACGATCAGCACTTCAATCAGGGTAAATGCCTTTTGATACATGATTTCTGATCTCCTTACAGTCTTGCTCCAAGAAGTCCATAGCAAAAGATGTCGCCATTCCTAACCAGCTAATGTGGAAGACTTAGCGCTAATATGAAGATATACCCGAACATCAACAAGACATTTGGTCGCAAGGCGCACAGCCTGAATCTGCTTTATTGATGTAATGATCACTTGCTTAAGTAAATTTTGAATTTTGAGCTTTGTATTTTTTCTATCGTCTATTTTTTTAAGATTTAATCGGAAATCTAAGCATTTAATTTTCTGACAGTCTGACGGATTAAAATATTGTTGCTTCATATTCCCCAATCAATAATGCTGTCTAAATAGACATATCAATTTTTTTAATTCTATTAATCAATTAAAAACACAATAATTTGAAACAATTTCGACCAATTTTGTCGTGTTAAGCTAGTCCTAGAGCGCAACTCGATGTAACATATCGGGTCTTTAAAATTAACTGTGATAGGACTATGCGCGAGTACGCTGTATTTACTTCGGAATCTGTAAGCGAAGGCCATCCAGATAAAATGGCTGACCAAATCAGTGACGCTATTTTGGATGCAATCTTAAAAGAAGACCCATATGCACGGGTTGCTTGTGAAACGCTTGTAAAAACAGGTGCGGTTGTACTTGCCGGTGAAATCACAACGACAGCAAATGTTGATTTTGAGGCAATTGTACGTCATACCGTAAACGGAATTGGTTATCACCATTCTGATCTTGGTTTTGATGGTTCAACCTGTGCCGTGATCAACATGATTGGTAAACAGTCACCTGAAATTGCTCAAGGTGTCGACCGCCAGAAACCTGAAGATCAGGGTGCCGGCGACCAAGGTTTAATGTTCGGTTACGCCAGCCGCGAGACTGATGTATTAATGCCTGCGCCGATTTCATATGCGCATCGCTTGATGGAAAAGCAGGCTGAATTACGCCGTAATGGCACCTTGCCATGGTTACGCCCAGATGCAAAAAGCCAGGTAACGTTTGCTTATGAAAATGGCGTACCAGTTCGTTTAGATGCAGTCGTTCTTTCGACTCAACATGATTCTGAAATCACTCAAGCGAACCTGAAAGAAGCTGTGATTGAAGAGATTGTGAAGAAAATCATTCCTGCTGACATGTTCCATGCGGACACCAAATTCCACATCAACCCAACGGGTATGTTTGTGATCGGTGGTCCTGTGGGTGACTGTGGTTTGACTGGCCGTAAAATTATCGTAGATACCTACGGCGGTATGGCACGTCACGGCGGTGGTGCTTTCTCTGGTAAAGATCCATCTAAAGTTGACCGCTCTGCTGCGTATGCAGGTCGTTATGTGGCGAAAAACATCGTTGCTGCTGGCTTGGCTGACAAGTGTGAGATTCAGGTGTCTTATGCGATTGGTGTTGCTGAGCCAACTTCAATTTCAATCAATACATTCAATACTGCAAAAGTCTCTGAAGAATTGATTATTGCACTGGTTCGTGAACATTTCGACTTACGTCCATATGGCATTACCCGTATGCTTGACCTGATCCAGCCAATGTATAAGCAAACTGCTGCTTATGGTCACTTCGGTCGTGAAGGTTCAGATACTGCATTTACTTGGGAAAAAACTGACAAAGTGGAAGCGCTTAAAGCCTCTGCTGGTCTATAAGTTTTTCTTAAAAAAAGCCTGCATCATGCGGGCTTTTTTATGTCTTTCATTTCTTCATTTTTAGAATTATCTCTGGCTCATGATGCCAAATATCTAAATACCAAACTTCATACTATAATCTGCATGTCGAATGATAGTTTTGAAGCTCCCCTCTCTGTGAATATCACTATTCCATGAAACTTAAAACAACTTCCGACTGTGCCATTACAGTATAAGTATCGAAAAAAGTTACAGTTAATCAACAAATGTTGATCTATTTGCTAGCATAAATCTAAACAAATGGCTGCTAAATTAGATTGCAGCTCTACAACAACAAAAGGATATTACTCGATGAATAAATTACTAATTGCTT
Organism: Acinetobacter sp. UBA3060; assembly: GCA_002367455.1. Classification (GTDB taxonomy): domain Bacteria; phylum Pseudomonadota; class Gammaproteobacteria; order Pseudomonadales; family Moraxellaceae; genus Acinetobacter. The sequence continues at coordinate 64,275 of DFCG01000019.1, forward strand.
TAGGTTTGGCGACCACTGTTGCCTTAGTCGGCTGTAGTAAAGAAGAAGCGCCTGAAACCGGCGCAACCACAGGTGAGCATTTAGAAAATGCAGCCAATCAAGCCGGTCATGATATGGAAGATGCCAGCCGTGAGGCTGCGGTAGAAACCGAACGAGCAATGGATAATGCCGCAGAAAATACTGCTCAGGCAGCGGACGAAGCAGCTGCTGCAACGTCTAGAGCAGCAGATGCCACTGCGGAAGCAGCACGTAAAGCAACTGCAGCAACTGCTGCGGCAGTTGAAGAAGGTGCCGGAGAAGTTCGGGAAAAAGCTGAAAACTGATTTTAGCATTCAGTTTGACGTTTAAAAAGCCTGCGATTGCAGGCTTTTTTTATCAGAGATGATTTTAAATAGCGAATGATCTAAATTGAAATTGCATTATTTCTTGATAGGATCAATTTTTTATCTAAGTGAGTGGATAAAATCAGATAAATTGATAAAACTTATCAAGTATTAGAATGACTTAATTGTGATTGAATCGGCAAAACGGGCTGCATTTAAACTGAAATTCAGTAGAATACCAGCCTTTATTTTTAAAATTTAATCTCCCATGTCAGTCATTGTTGCTGCTTCCCAACGATCGAATATTTCGGTCTGGGTGGCTTTTATCTTGCTTATCATAGGTACAATCGGTGCCTATCAAATCGTAGGCTTAAATCAGGCCCTATTATTTTTGGTTGGTGGTGCACTGGGCATGACCCTGTACCATGCTTCATTTGGTTTTACTTCGAGCTGGCGTGTCTTTATCAAGGAACGTCGCGGCCGTGGTCTACGTGCGCAGATGATTATGCTGGCGCTGGCAGTTTTACTGTTCTTCCCCGCTTTAGGTGCAGGTGAATTGTTCGGCAACCCAGTCAAAGGCAATGTTAACCCTGTTTCCATGTCAGTCATGATTGGTGCCTTTATTTTCGGTATCGGTATGCAACTTGGTGGCGGTTGTGCATCAGGTACGCTGTATACCGTCGGTGGCGGTAGCGCACGTATGCTGGTGACGCTCTTGTTCTTCTGTATCGGGTCTGTGATTGCGACCTCGCACCTTGACTGGTGGTTTGCCTTGCCACATCTTGAACCGATTTCACTGGTAGAAAGTTTAGGCGTTCTCCCTGGATTACTGTTGAGCTTTATCGTTTTTGCCATCATTGCTGCAGCAACAGTTTATTTCGAAAAGAAACGTCATGGCAGCCTGGAAATTGAGCCACGCAGTGAATATCAGGGCTGGAAGCGCTTTGTTCGTGGTCCATGGCCTTTGATTTGGGGCGGTATTATTCTGACCTTGCTCAACTTTGCTACGCTGGCACTCGCAGGTCGTCCTTGGGGCGTAACCTCTGCGCTGGCAGTTTGGGGTGCCAAAGGTGCTACGCTTGTGGGTGTTGATCTAGCTTCTTGGGATTATTGGCAAAAAGCAGGCAATGCCAAAGCACTGGCAGAATCATTATGGTTTGATATTACCTCAATGATGAACTTCGGTATCATGCTGGGTGCTTTGTTGGCAGCAAGTTTGGCAGGTAAATTTGCGCCGAATTTCAATATTCCAAAACGTTCACTGATTGCTGCTGTTATAGGTGGCATAATGCTGGGCTATGGCGCACGCCTGGCCTACGGTTGTAATATCGGTGCATATTTCAGTGGAATTGCGTCGGGTAGTCTGCATGGCTGGTTATGGCTGGTCTTCGCTTTTATTGGTAATGGGATCGGGGTAAAACTTCGTCCGATTTTCTTCCCGAATGAAAAACCGCAGCCTGAAAAACTGACCGGTTGCTAATGCTTAAAATCAAAAAAGCCCATCTGTGATGGGCTTTTTTCTGGCTTTAGGATTTACAGCGCAGCTTTTAAATTACAGCCATAACCCATGGTCTGCTGAACCTGACGATAAGTCGTATAACGATCCAGAATAAAGGTATAAAAATGATCAGCATCAGAGAAATTAGCTTTTAAATTTTCATTCTTGGCATTGGGCAATTTAATGTCATCGACCAGTTCCAGATTGTAATGTCCCAAACGGNNAGATGCTGGTTCAAGCTTTGCAGATTATTGACATCTAAAGGAAACTGGTGCGCGAAAGCAATGCTTTCGACTTTCTTAAATTTCTGAAAGTCTTGGGCTAACTGGACATTGAGTGCATCAAAACGTTGCTGCAGTTCCTCTGCAGTCTGAACCTGATATTTCACTGGATCTACGACCGTTTTTTGTGGTTGTTCCGAACATGCAGTTAATCCAGTGAGCAGCGCTAATGACGTTAGCCATACCTTCATGTTTATACACTCAATTTAAATATACCAATGCTTATTATGCCTGAAAGCAGCNNTGACTATGACCAATCCGGATTTGTGGATCGATTATTTCAGCGTTCATCTCGACCTGATGCATCTGCCTTAAATCATAATAAATACCGTAATTACGCTGCTCGTCATAAATCAGCCAGCTTTGATCCTGATAACGCTCCTGAAAATGTCGGGAAATAATCGGCAAGACATTAAAATCCGGTCTGACCAGACTCAGAAACAAACCATCTTTGGCTTTTTTAAAGCGTACAAAAGCCTCCATACGATGCTTTTCCCGCCCCACTTGCTTGGCCCATTGCGACATGCCGATCACCGCAGTATGACCATAATCTTTATCGACTGGGCGCTGGTTTTGAAAGACATAGACTGCAAAATCAAAAAGAGTCTGAAACGCTGCTTCCTGCTCTGACAGAAAGGTATAGTAAAAAGCACGCAAACTGCTGGAAGATACTTTCTGCTTTAGTCCCTGCCACACCCGCTGCCCATGCTGATCATTAGAGGCCACATGGATAAATTCATCAAATAAACCTGTTTGTGCTTGAGGATTGGCCGTCACTGTCACGTTAAATTCTTTAAACTCGAAAGCACGAAATACACAACTGAGCAGACCAGTCATGCTGCCATCAAAACAGTAACTTGCCACTAGAAACCCAATCCTAATTGAGGTGAAAGTTGCTGCTGATATTTGGATTGTCCTGACATCAAAATTTGCTGGCGAATCTGATGGGACTGCTGATCTTTCTTAAATTTCGGTGTATCTGCACAGCGGATAAAATGCTGCGCCCGGTTATAAGCCACGCCCATGCGTTTTAGCTGGTCAATATGAATCTGTCCAAAACGGCGGGCCTGTACAATTTTCTGGGCAGAACGTACACCTATACCGGGTACCCGTAGAATCATTTTATAGTCGGCACGGTTAATATCGACTGGAAAGGCTTCAGGATGACGCAAGGCCCAACTGAGTTTGGGATCAATATCCAGCTCCAGATTCGGATGCTGCTCATCGACAATTTCATCAGCAGCAAAGCCATAAAAACGCATCAGCCAGTCAGATTGATACAGACGATTTTCTCTTAATAATGGCGGTGCTGAACCGATGGCGGGTAAGGCTTTATCTTCAGGATTAATCGGGATATAACCAGAGAAATACACCCTTTTCAGCTTGAATTCCTTGTAATGCCGATCAGCCATCAAAATAATATCCTGATCGGTTTCACTATGCGCGCCCACCACCATCTGTGTGGTTTGTCCGGCAGGTACAAACTTGGGGACTGACTTGATCAGCTTGCGTTCATCTTTGAGCTGGATCAACCGGTCGCGTACAATGCCCAAGTCTTTTTGTACTTCGGCATGGGTTTTCTCAGGCGCAAATTTTTGCAGTCCCGCTTCCGTCGGCATTTCAAGATTAATACTCATACGGTCGACATACAGTCCGGCTTCGGTAATGATCTCCTGTGATGCACCCGGAATAGTTTTCAGATGGATATAGCCATTAAAGTTTTCTTCGAGTCTAAGTTTTTTGACCACCTGTAGCATCCGTTCCATGGTGTGATCGGCCGATTTAAAAATTCCCGAACTGAGAAACAGCCCCTCAATATAATTACGCCGATAAAAATTCATGGTCAGATCGACGACTTCCTGCACGGTAAATGCTGCACGCTGGACGTCATTGGAACGGCGCGAAACACAATAGGAACAGTCAAAAATACAGACATTAGAGAACAGAATTTTCAATAAGGACACACAGCGGCCATCTTCGGTATAACTATGACAGATACCATTCCCGGTATTGCCCACACCCTTGTCTTTATTTTTACGGTTGCTACCACTAGATGAACAAGACACATCATACTTGGCAGCATCGGCTAAAATTTGCAGTTTTTCACGGATACGATCAGACATGAGCTCAGAGAATATGTGACCAAAAAGCTATTATAAAGTGTTCAATTCTAGGCTAATAAAAGTTCTATCTTCTTGGCGACGTAGCGTGTCGCAAGAAATGTAAATAACACGTAACCCATGCTGCAGTATTTCAAAATAAAATAACCAATATGATTTGCTTAATTTTGTGCTCAAAGGCAAAGTAAAAGCATAACAAGGAGCAAATCTATGTCTTTATTAGAAAATCTCGGAATTAAACATCCTATTTTCTTGGCACCGATGGCAGGTGTCTCTACGCCCGAGCTTGCTGCCGAAGTGTCCAATCAGGGCGGCTTGGGTTCACTGGGTCTGGGGGCCAGCAGTATTGATGCAGCTCGGCAACAGATTTTAAAGACTCAAGAACTGACAGATTGCCCTTTTCAGGTTAATTTTTTCTGTCATGACACTGTTCCTGTAGATGAGGCTGTAGCGCAGGCATGGATTGCACAGTTTAAAGATAAATTTGCCGAATATGGCGCTCAGGCACCAGATCATTTGGAGTGTATTTATCCGAGTTTTAAAGACAATGATGACTTTCTGAATCTGGTATTAGAAATCAAACCGCGAGCAGTCAGCTTTCATTTTGGGATTCCACATCCGCATCAGATTCAAGCCCTAAAACAAGCAGGGATTCTGACCATGGTATCTGCCACCAATTATGCCGAAGCTAAAGCCATTGATGCAGCCGGAATTGATATCATTATTGCGCAGGGTATTGAGGCTGGTGGCCATCGCGGGATTTTCTCGACCAAGTTTGATGCTTCAGTCAAAACCTCCAATCTGGTGAAGCTGATCAAACAGCATTCTTCCTTGCCGATTGTAGCGGCAGGCGGGATTATGACGGGTGAGCAAGCGCGTCAAATGATGGATTTCGGTGCAGATGCCGTGCAACTTGG
>DFCG01000102.1:0-6630 GCA_002367455.1 Acinetobacter sp. UBA3060
GGTGGCCAGACTCCAGTCAAAGTCATCTCGGCCACGATAGGACAAGGGATAGACATTCAGCTGGATATTATAATAATCCGCCAGTTCTTCCTTGATATAGGCCAGTAATAGCCAAGAAATCGGATCTTCCAGCGCGATATACAAGTCCAGTTCCGGATCCATCGACTGGATCTCGTTCAGCTCTTCGGCATCACTGATCAGATGCTCACGCCATTCAATGTGATCGATCATAAAAATCGGATTACCGGTCAGCAGTTTTTGCTGCTCCAGACGCCGGGTCAGACGCAACAGGTCATCGACCGCCTGATACTGGCGACCGCCTAAATTAAAATAGCTGGCCAGAATCGGAGTCTGGTCAAAAATACGTTCAGGAAAATCCTGTGGCTGATGATGGCGACTGGCCATGGCATAAAGAGTTCGTAATTTTCCGGTCTGTTTTTGCCAGAGCATATGGAAGACATCTTCCAGCAAATACAGGAAATCCTGTCCACGCAGCGGTGTATGCCGCAAAATCAGTTCGGCCTGTTTTAAGGCCTCAGCGGTCGGTAATTCTGGCGTATCATGAAAACTGAAACGATGCTGTTTCGACAAGATTTTCGCATCATTAATCGTGTAGTGCTGCCATTCATCAAAAGACATCTGGTTCGGCGCTTCGGCATGCTCACTGGAAATGATGACTTTCAGCGGCTTGAGTTCTGGACTTAAAATTTCTTCGAGCTGGGGCAACTGCTGTACCGCCAGATAACTGTACACATCATCCAGCCTTAAATGAATACTCAGCCCATCTTGAATAGATAACACCGTTTGACGGGTCGGTTTTTGGTAAAACCAACTCGATCGGATTGGATCAAACCAACGGCGTAACAGGGACATGAGATCGGCCTCGACAACAATGACGGTGCGCAGCTCAACATATGAGAAGCTGCGCAGAATAATCTATTTTTAAGATCGCAGAAGCCAAAGCCCTGCATGCTGTAAAAACTTATATCAAGTCATAAGCAAATGTTCAATGTTTAACAATGGATTAGAGGTCAAGATTCAGGTCAGTGACCGCCCCGGTTTCTGCACCTGAAGTCAGTTTGGCGAATTTAGCCAGCGCACCGTGGGTATAGTTTGGCTGAGGTTTGGTCCAGGCCGCTTGACGTGCAGCAATTTCTTCTTCCGCGACATGCCAGGTCATTTCCCGAGTTTCGGCATTAATCGAAATCTGATCACCATTTTGCACCAGACCAATCGGGCCGCCCTCATAAGCTTCTGGCGTCACATGACCAATCACGAAACCATGACTGCCGCCAGAGAAGCGTCCGTCAGTAATTAAAGCCACCGAAGCGCCCAGACCTTTACCAATAATCGCAGAAGTCGGTTTCAGCATTTCCGGCATGCCCGGACCACCTTTAGGGCCGACGCCACGAATCACCACCACTTCACCCGGCTGGACTTCGCCATCCAGAATCCCGCGCATGGCACCCTGCTCGCCTTCAAAGACCCGTGCCGGGCCAGCAAAATGCAGACCTTCCTTACCGGTAATCTTGGCCACAGCGCCCTTCGGCGACAAATTGCCTTTTAAAATCACCAGATGGGAATCTTTTTTCACGGGCGCATCAAAAGGCAGAATAATCTGCTGACCTTCCGGATAGTCCTGCACATCGGCCAGGTTTTCTGCCAGCGTCTTACCTGTGACCGTTAAACAGGACCCATCCAGCATGCCGGCATCCAGCATGCGCTTCATCAGTGGTTGAATCCCACCAATCGCAATCAGTTCTGACATTAAATATTTCCCGGATGGACGCACATCGGCCACCACCGGAATATCTTTGCCAATTCGGACAAAGTCATCCAGACTCAATTCAACCCCTGCGGTATGCGCCATGGCTAGCAGATGCAACACGCCATTGGTCGAACCACCCAGCGCAATCAAGACCTTGATCGAATTTTCAAAAGCAGCCTTGGTCATGATGTCACGTGGCTTGATATCCAGTCGTAACAGATTCATGACTGCTTCACCGGCACGGGCACAGTCGATTTGTTTATCATCCGAAATCGCTTCCTGCGCCGAGGAGCCCGGCAAGCTCATACCTAAAGCTTCAATTGCAGAGGCCATCGAGTTGGCCGTATACATGCCGCCACAAGAACCCGGACCCGGCAAAGACACTTCTTCAATATGCTTGACCTGAATCGCGTTGATTTCACCTTTGGCATATTGACCGACTGCTTCAAATACCGAAATCATGTCGGTATGGCCTTCGCCCGGTTTAATAGTGCCGCCATAAATAAACAACCCCGGACGGTTTAAGCGTGCCAACCCCATAATGCAGCCCGGCATATTCTTGTCGCAGCCGCCAATTGCAATCACCCCATCATAAGCCTGGCAGCCCACCACTGTTTCAATGGAGTCTGCGATCACTTCCCGTGACAGCAGTGAGTATTTCATGCCTTCCGTACCGTTAGAAATACCATCTGAAATAGTAATGGTATTGAAGATAATGCCCTTGCCACCCGCCACACTCACGCCCTGTTCGACTGTTCTGGCCAGACCATCAATATGCATATTACATGGCGTAACGTTGGCCCAGGTCGAAGCAATGCCAATAAATGGTCGGTTAAAATCTTCATCCTGAAAACCGGTGGCACGCATCATGGAACGTGCCGGTGCATTTTCAATGCCTTCATAGACAGGGGCTGAATGTTCGCGGATATTTTCTTTACTCATTATTTTATTCCTTGGCGATGACCAATTTTAAGCTTCGGTCTTGGACAATTTATTTTAAGGTCATTGTATAGAATTAAAACAAAGCAATACAGCTTTCAGCTGCTTCTATAATATTCGATACATGCCAAAGTCATCTGCAACTGTCCGAGGCAGGACTACAATTAATATTTACTGTTTCTGCGATATAAGTGAAAAATGCTAGTTTCGGACGAGTTTTGCAGATGATAGTAGTTTTGCCTACTTTTGCCGAAACAAAAGTAGGTCGAACCGAAGGTTATAAACTGCAATTAAACAATTTCCTTTAAGCCCCCGTCTTATTGAATCTATAAATTTCAAATAAAAAAAAGCACCCCATCTGGAGTGCTTTTTAAATCTGTAAAATTACAAATTAGATATCACGTACTGCACCTTTCGAGGCACTGGTGGTATGCATCGCATACGCTTTCAGTGCTTTAGACACTTTACGCGGACGCTGTTCAGCAGGCTGCCAGCCTTTGGCTTCTTGGGCTTCACGACGTGCTGCCATGGTTGCATCATCCACTGCCAGGTGAATGGTACGGTTTGGAATATCAATTTCGATACGGTCACCATCTTCAACCAGACCAATCGCACCACCTTCCGCTGCTTCAGGAGACACGTGACCAATCGACAGACCAGATGAACCACCCGAGAAACGGCCATCTGTTAAAAGTGCACAGTCTTTACCCAAACCTTTCGATTTGAGATAACTGGTCGGGTACAGCATTTCCTGCATGCCCGGACCACCACGTGGACCTTCGTAGCGAATCACCACAACATCACCCGCAGTGATTTTGCCGCCAAGAATGGCTTCAACTGCAGCATCCTGACTTTCAAACACACGTGCAGTCCCGTTGAATTTCAGGATTGAATCATCCACACCTGCTGTTTTTACGATACAGCCTTCTAGTGCGATGTTGCCATAAAGTACTGCCAGGCCACCATCTTGCGAGAATGCATTGGCTGCATTACGGATCACACCATTGTCACGGTCACCATCTAAACGTGCATAATAACGGTCTTGCGAGAATGCGGTTTGCGTTGGTACACCGCCCGGCGCTGACTTAAAGAATTGATAGACGTCTTCATCTTCAGTACGGATGATGTCCCATTTATCCAAGGCATCTTTCAGTGTTTTTTCATGAACAGTTGGAACAGATGTATCGAGTAAGCCTGCACGATCCAGTTCACCCAAGATTGACATGATGCCGCCGGCACGGTGTACATCTTCCATATGGACGTCTTGCTTCGCCGGCGCAACCTTACAAAGAACCGGCACATTACGTGACAAACGATCGATGTCGGTCATCGTGAAGTCGACTTCAGCTTCGTGTGCTGCTGCCAACAGATGCAGAACCGTATTGGTTGAACCACCCATGGAAATGTCTAAAGTCATTGCATTTTCAAATGCCGCTTTGGTTGCGATTGAACGTGGCAAGATGCTGTAATCTTCCTGTTCATAATGACGTTTCGCCAATTCAACAATCAGTTGACCAGCTTTTTCAAATAATTTTTTACGATTTGCGTGGGTTGCCAGGGTTGAACCATTACCCGGAAGCGATAAACCAAGTGCTTCAGTCAAACAGTTCATCGAGTTTGCAGTGAACATGCCTGAACATGAACCACAGGTTGGGCAAGCTGAACGCTCATATTCAGCGACTTCTTCGTCAGTGAAGCTGTCATCTGCTGCAACAATCATGGCATCGACCAGATCAATGGCTTTTTCATTACCGCGGATTTTGACCTTGCCCGCTTCCATTGGACCGCCAGAGACAAATACCACCGGAATGTTCAGACGCATTGAAGCCATTAACATACCCGGGGTGATCTTGTCACAGTTCGAGATACACACCATCGCATCGGCACAATGGGCATTGACCATGTACTCGACCGAGTCTGCAATCAGATCACGTGAAGGCAATGAATACAGCATGCCGTCATGACCCATCGCGATACCGTCATCGACCGCAATGGTATTGAATTCTTTGGCCACGCCGCCTGACGCTTCAATTTGACGTGCCACCAGCTGACCCAGATCTTTAAGATGCACATGACCCGGTACAAACTGGGTGAACGAGTTCACCACCGCAATAATCGGCTTACCGAAATCTTCATCTTTCATGCCGGTGGCACGCCATAAACCGCGTGCGCCAGCCATATTTCTTCCGTGTGTCGATGTTTTTGAACGATAGTCAGGCATTTTATATTTCCAACAAAGTTTGAGCTTGCAGTGAATCGGGCAGATCCACTCTGGCTAAATCATACTGACAAGGAGCTTAAATCAGTTGAATTTTAAACCTATCATACTACAAGCCCTTGATTTACAAGATGGCCTTTTGGGTGTAGATGCAGGCAAAAATGTCTATCGAGAGGTTTGGATGATCTGACGATAAAAATTTCTTAATGAAATCTACTATACCGCCATCATCATCAGGACAATACAAAACTTTCATGAATAATTTTTACAATTTGCATGAGTTTTTTTTATATAAAAATTCCACTGAAATTCAAGCACTCACAGGCTCTATTCGATAAGTTTTTGCAACGATTAGGCTGAAATTTGGCTTTTGGCTTATAATAGCTTTTAAGTTTATTTGGAATTTCATGTGTGAAGATCATATTTGCAGGCACACCAGAATTTGCAGCGACTGCATTGGCTGCGTTGCTTAGAACCGAACATGAAATTGTGGCGGTCTATACTCAACCGGACCGCAAGGCCGGACGTGGACAAAAGCTCACGGCATCTGCGGTGAAGCAGTTAGCGCTTGAACGTCATCTTTCGGTCTATCAGCCTTTACATTTCAAGTCATCGACTGAAGAGGGTCTGGCGGCGCAAGCGGAACTTAAAGCCTTAAATGCAGATGTGATGGTGGTGGCAGCTTATGGCCTGATCCTGCCACAAGTGGTTCTGGATACGCCAAAATATGGTTGCCTGAATATACACGGTTCGCTGTTGCCACGCTGGCGCGGTGCAGCCCCGATTCAGCGCGCGATTGCTACCGGCGATACCGAAACGGGTGTGACCATTATGAAAATGGCGGCCGGTCTGGATACCGGGGATATGATGTATAAAACACGATGTCCGATTACTGCCGAAGATACTTCTGCCAGCCTGCATGACAAACTGGCACTGCAAGGTGCAGAGGCGATTATGGCCGTGCTTGAATCGGAACAGACCTTACAGCACTATCTTGAGACTCGCGAAGTCCAGGATGAAAGCCTGACGGTTTACGCGCATAAACTGTCAAAAGCCGAAGCACAAATTGACTGGACCCAGCCTGCAGCAGACATTGACCGTAATATTCGTGCTTTTAATCCATGGCCGGTGGCATTTACTCCACTGGATGACAGCAACAATTTACGCATCTGGAATTCCTCGCTTTCCACGCAAAAGACAAGCAATGCCCTGCCTGGTGAAGTGATTGCCCTGGATAAAGACGGCGTGCATGTGATGTGTGGCGATCAACATGCTATTTGCATCACCAATCTGCAATGGCCAGGCGGCAAAGCCCTGAATGCTGTTCAAATTAATCAAACTCAAAAACTATCGGTAGGATATAAATTCGCATGAGCCAAATTCAATCATCAGCTAAAAACTTGAATTTGCGCGCGCAAGTTGTAAAAACCCTATTGGCTGTACAAAACGGCCAATCACTTGCTTCTGTACTCAATCAACATATCAACATCGTGTCTGAACGTGACCGTGGTCTATATCACGAGTTAACTTTGGGCTGTTTACGTCAGTGGCACGGCCTGAAAGCCATTACCCTGCCATTATTAACCAAACCTCTTGATAATCAGGCTTTAGAAAGCTGCTTATATCTGGGTTTGTATCAGATTTTATGTACCCGTATTCCGGCGCATGCTGCAATTTCAGAAACCGTCACTGCAGCCAAACAGCT
>DFCG01000102.1:6670-9090 GCA_002367455.1 Acinetobacter sp. UBA3060
GGTTTCTCGGTTCAGGATGAACACGCTCAGCTGTGTGCGACCTTGCTTCCTGACCTTGAAGGCAAAGTCGTGGTCGATGCCTGCGCCGCTCCGGGTGGTAAGACTGCGCATATATTGGAAAAATATAGCCCGAAAAAACTGTATGCCATTGATCAGGATGCCAGACGTTTAGTCCGTGTGGCAGAAAATCTGGAACGTTTACTATTAACTGAATATGCCGACGTTGAAATTATCGCGGCTGATGCGATCACTTGGACAGCACCTGAGTCGGTGGATTGTATCGTGCTGGATGCACCATGTTCCGCAATTGGTGTGATCCGTCGTCATCCGGACATCCGTTTACTGCGTCATTCCACAGATATTCCGCAAACGGTACAGCTGCAAAAGCAGATTCTGGAAAATATGTGGCAGCAACTGAAAGTCGGTGGTACTTTGCTGTACATCACCTGTTCAATTTTGAAAGCCGAAAACGAACAGCAGATGGTCGAATTCTTTGCTCAACATGCCGATGCCAAAGAAATCAAGATCGAAGCCGATTGGGGCATCGAGCAGATTCATGGTCGTCAGTTGTTGCCGAAAGCAGATCAAGGCGATGGCTTCTTCTATTGCCGTATAGAAAAAACTGCATAAGTCATGCGTTTAAAATGAAAGGCAGCCTAAGCTGCTTTTTTTATGGCGCATGATTTAGTGAATATATAGCTTATTGAATAAACTTAAAAATCACCAGACTGCTCGCCAAGGCAGCCATGCCACTCACCAATCCATAGACCGTTTCATGCCCTTCAGAATAGCGTTTCGCCGTTGGTAATAATTCATCTAATGCCAGATAGACCATCACCCCGCCAATCACCCCAAAGATCAGGCCATAGACGGTTTCACTCATATAAGGTGCCAGAATAAAATATCCCAAGGCTGCACCCAGAGGCTCGGCCAGACCCGAGACTAGACTGGCCCAGAGGGCATAATCTTTACGGCCCGTGGCCATATACACTGGTAAGGCAATCGCGACGCCTTCTGGTACATTATGAATCGCAATTGCCACCGCCAACGGTGCGCCCAAAGCCGGGCTTTCCAGCGTGGCAAAAAACGTCGCCAGTCCTTCCGGCAGGTTATGTGCGCTAATCGCAAACAGCGTCAGCATGCCGGTACGCAGTAATTGGGGTGAACTGACGCCCTTGGCAGAATGGGTTTCAATGGTGTCATGTGGATTCGGCACAAAGCGATCCAGCAACAACACCAGAACTACGCCCAGTAAAAAAGCAAAAGTGCCAAAGGCAAAACCGGTTTTTTCATCAAAGTCCAGACTAAAGGAAGCGATCGATTTGTTCAGAATTTCGGTTAAAGAGACATAGATCATGGCACCGGCAGCAAAGGCCAAACCAAAGGCCAGCAAACGGAAATTAGGTTTTTTTAAGAATAATACCAGTCCCCCACCCACCACGGTGGCCAGCCCGGCAAATAAAGTCACGGCAAAGGCTGTATAGACTTGTCCATCTGAAACGGAAATCATGTCAAAGCATCAGCCATTAAAAAAGTCATTATCATCAAGGATGATAATGACTTCCATTTATGGTAACAGTAGGTTTATGTGAAGATTTTTAGTCTTCTGGTTCTTCCGGATTTTTTGCCAGATGAATCACAGCCAGTACCAGACCACCCCATAATAAAACGATGGAGATGATCATCATGATTAGTGCAGATGTATTCATAGTCGCTCTCCTAGCTGTGACGGTCTTTGATCAGGCTGAACAGAATGGCACCCAGAATAAAGAATGCCATCACTCCTCCACCTACCATCCATAGGGTACTGGCAGCATAGCCACCATAACCTTCTGCCATAATCGATTTCAGGGTCAGGCCCAATGCCAGCAATAATGACAACGGCGTGATCACCGTCAGCATGAAGTTCCAGCTGGCACCCAGTTTCACGCTGGCAAACTCGTTCACATGGCCTTCCAGCTGTTTCATTAACGGACGACGGAACCACGACAACAGAATAATCGATAACAGACCGCCACCGACAATACCGATGTTATTGGCAAAGTAGTCGATGATATCGACAAAGGTAATGGCACTATGTGTCGAGAACATCAGGGTAGAAATCACTGCTGAACCACCAGCAATAATCGTCACTGACTTGTTCTTTGACCAGCCCAGTTTGTCCTGGAACGCAGCAATCGGAACTTGCAGGATACTGACCATCGAGGTAATACCAGCAACCGTCAATGAACCAAAGAACAGGAAACCGAACAGGTCACCACCTGCACCTAAACTGGAAATGATTTTCGGAAACGCAATAAAGGCCAGACCAATACCGCCAGATACTACATCTTCAACTTTCGCACCTGAGCTGAACGCCATAAAACCAAGCGCGGCAAAGACACCAATACCCGCCAGAATTTCAAAAGACGAGTTGGCCA
>DFCG01000039.1:0-5516 GCA_002367455.1 Acinetobacter sp. UBA3060
CCTTTACGCCATGAAACATTCTGGTGTTATGAGCTGAATCCTAAACTGGCCAAGCGCATTGATGTCGATCTGGAAGCCCCAAACTGGGATGATATTCAGGCCTATACCGATCATGAACTGTTTGAAAGTAGCCTTGCCCAAGATTTTACTGAACCGGCGTATACCAATTTGCCTTATTACGGCACCATGCCTGCCATTCAGGTCGATAGCGAAAGTCATTTGGCCTTAATTCCCACTGACTATTCAGCGGATTATGCTCACCAGACTTTGTACCGCCTAGATGCCTTAAATGACTTTATTCAAACTAAAATCCAACATCCCTATCGTGCAGATGGCGAAGTACTCAGCCCGGAGCAGCAACTCAATCTGCGACATTTTTCGCAAAAAATTGATGATTTAAGTGCTAAATTCATCAACAAAGTCGCCAATCACTATAAGACCGCGCAGCTTACCCCTAAAGTTGCACCTGATCCATTTATCGGTATGAGTACTGAAGATCGTTCACCAAAAATTTCTAAAGCAGAAAAACCTCAGGACCCAGGAAAATCCAGTTCGTCTGCAAATGTGCTGACCTTAATTGTGATTACCGTGATTATCTGTCTGATTGGCTACTATTTCGGCCTTTAACATTTTACCAGAAAAGATTGAACATCCCGGGCAGAATTCAATGGAGATGTTGATACTCAGGAGCAGACATCAGCTTGAAGTAATACTGACGATTTTTGTGATGAGTTTTGATCATACAACCTATTATAAAATTGAGGTGAAGCATCTGCCTGAAAATTTCAGCATTGTTTGAATAAGCCAAAGCTGTCATTTGCTGATCGCCCGGAAATGCTCTCTTAATTGACCGATGGATATATTGAGATAAAAGGATAAATCTAGCCAGATCACGGTATCAATCTCCGCCCATTTGACCGGAATGCTACGCGTATAATTACCATCGATCATATAACTGGATTTCACCCTGCCCTATATTTTTGTCACTGATGTTAGCTCGAGCACTAAATTATTTCCCATGATCCGGGTGGATTAAAAGTTAGAGATTCCATTGATAATATAAGTCTTTAAGATTTTCGCCCAGATCACTGGCATCTCCTTCACTGACAAAATAGGCGCCGGTCTTTTCATAAAAATAACGACTGGAATTCAGGTTCAATACGCTGCATTGCATATGCTGATAGGATTTTTCTCGACTTAAACCCAGACCCAATTAAACCAAATCACGTCCAATGCCGCGACCTTGAATATTTTGAAGCAAATAAAGTGCTCTCAATTCACTGATTGGCGCATCTACCGGAAAATTAAAAGCAGCAAAACCCAAAACTTGAGCATTTTCTTCATAGACAAATACCCGTCGATTCTCCTATTCAAGCACAGAACGCCACAAGGCGGCTCTTTGTTCTACACTCAACTTATCGAGAATTTCTGGTTTAATGATATTTTGATAGCTTTCACGCCAGCTTTGTACATGCACTTGGGCAATCGGCAGGACATCGTGTTGGGTGGCAAGTCGAATCATTATTTTTAAGCCTTATTTTTGATTATGCAATTTAACAATGACTAAAAAATATAAGATTTACAATACTGATTTTTAAATAATATTTAAAATGACTACTTTTATTTAAGCATAAAAAAAGACCACCAAATGGCGGTCTTTTTTCAAGTCATAAAGACTTATGCAGCCAATGCATCTTTAGCTTTAGAAGCTAAAGCAGCGAACGCAACTGCGTCATGCATAGCGATGTCAGCAAGTACGCGACGGTCGATAATCACTTGAGCTTTTTTCAAGCCAGCGATCATACGGCTGTACGACAAACCATTTTGACGAGCACCAGCGTTGATACGTGCAATCCACAAAGCGCGGAATTGACGTTTCTTCTGACGACGGTCACGGTAAGCATATTGACCAGCTTTGATTACCGCCTGGAACGCTACGCGGTAAACGCGTGAACGAGCACCATAGTAACCTTTAGCGCGAGCAAGAATTTTTTTGTGACGGCGATGAGCCTGTACACCACGTTTTACACGAGCCATTTATAATCTCCTTAGATGTACGGGCACATACGACGAACTGAAGCAACGTCACTTACGTGAACCATTACACAGCCGCGCAATTGACGAATACGCTTAGCAGATTTTTTGGTCAAAATGTGGCGTTTGAACGCTTGTTTACGCTTAAAACCGTTAGCAGTCGCTTTAAAGCGTTTAGCTGCACCACGGCGAGTTTTCATCTTAGGCATAACAACCTCTTTTGAACACCTGTTCGGCTCGTTTGCACCATTACAAAACGACCTGCAGGTAAGGGAGCGAGTATTCTAAAGCATCTTTGTTTAAAACAAAAGCATCTTCACCCAATAAGCGAATTTAAAGAATGATTTTAGGATTTCAGTCTGAAAAAATATCCAAGACTGAATCAGGAAAATTATTTTCAAGTTTAGAACATGGCAAAGGCCGCATAGACAAACAGATAACGTCCAATTTTAGCGATGCTGACCATCAGCAGAAAACGGACGAGGTTTTCTTTTAATAGTCCCGCAATCAGGGTAATCGGATCACCAATGATAGGCACCCAGCTCAGCAGTAAAGACCAGTAACCATATTTCTGATAGGTCTTTTGCGCCTTGAGCATCTTATCTGCTGAAACCGGGAACCACTTTTTATTTTTATAATGTTCAATCTTGAGACCCAGATACCAGTTCACACAAGACCCCAGAATATTGCCCAGACTGGCCACGGCAATTAACAGCACTGCATGCTGCTTGTTCTGCACTAAAAGCCCCAGCAAAACCGCTTCAGACTGTAAAGGTAGTAAGGTCGCTGCACCAAAGGCCGACAGAAACAGTAAAAATAGGCTCATTACAGCATTAATGGCTCAAGCCCATTTTTTTCTTGGCTTTACTGTATTCCCAACTGGACCAAACGACTGCCGTCACCATCGCCATGATCCGCGCCCACTTATACTGCTCATTGAGCGGTGCAATTGCAGCACGGAGAATCTGCTGATCTTTGGTATTTAGGGCAGCAATCACCTGATCGATATGCACAATTTCAGCAACATACAGCACTAAACATGCAGCAATGCCGAAAAGAATGCTCCAGTAAATTCGGGTATTACTTTCAACAATCTTGGTAAAGTTCAGAAGAAAATCGTTCATATATCCATCCAATAAAAAACCACCGTAAGGGTGGCTTTATTTGCTTAAGGCTATTTTAACATAAAGGCAGACGCTTAACTGACCTGTATTGCCAACGCTTTCTGAACCGCAGGACGAGCATTCAAACGATCGATATATTTGGAAACTTCAGGATAGTCTTCCAGAGTGATCTGCTGCCAGTCATGCCGTAATAACCAAGGGAAAATGGCCATATCTGCAATCGAGTATTCGCCAGCCACATACTCCTGCCCGACCAGCTGTTTATTCAACACCCCATATAAACGCTTGCTTTCATTGACATAGCGCTCTGTGGCATAAGCAATCCGCTCAGGTGCAAAACGGCTAAAGTGATGATTTTGCCCGAGCATCGGCCCCAAACCGCCCATTTGCCACATCAGCCACTGTTCGACCTGAATACGCTTCACTTCATCGGCTGGATAAAACAGACTTGTTTTGCGACCCAGATATTGCAAGATCGCACCTGACTCAAAAATTGAAATGGCGCGGCCATGTGGCCCATCCTGATCAACAATTGCCGGGATTTTATTATTGGGAGAAATAGCCAGAAAATCGGACTGGAACTGGTCATTTTCCAGAATATTGATGGGAATAATTTGATATTCCAGCCCCATTTCTTCTAGAGCAATACTAATTTTATGGCCGTTGGGGGTGCCCCAATAATATAAATCGATCATTTTCTTCTAATACTCCCTGCACTTTTACTATGCGACGATGTACTCAACATAGAGGATTTAGAAAGAAACAACAAGTCTGCATTTTAAAGTTATTTTTCAATAAATATCAGAATCTTATTAAAAATTTATATATTTTTTTCTTTTTGATCTTGAAAATTTCAGCTCCAAACACATATTTATTTCTGCATAAGGATTGCGTCAATCTTATGCGCTGTTGATGTCTGACATGACAGATCTTATTTTCTTGTTTTTATAACTTTGCTTTAGTGAGAAGGTTCTAATCATGAGTAACTTAAATCTTCATCCATTATTTCGTCGTAGTATTGGCTTTGATCGCTTGAATGACTTTATTGACTATGCCATGCAAAGCGATGCACCGAATTACCCACCGTATAATATCGAAAAGCGTGGTGAGAATAATTACCGCATCGTGGTGGCAACTGCGGGTTTTCGTCAGGAAGAACTCGACATTCGTCTGGAAAATAAGTTGCTGACCATCCTAGGCAAGCCTGAAAACCAGAGCAATGACAGTATTGAATTCCTGTACAAAGGCATTGCGCGACGTGCATTTAAATTGTCTTTACGTCTGGATGAATATATAGAGGTACAACAGGCAGACTATGAAAATGGTTTATTGATCATCGACTTGCAGCGCATTATTCCAGAAGAAAAATTGCCACGTCAAATCCCGATTGGCAATAAACTGCTCATTGCAAACGATGAAAAATCAGTGGAATAAGCTTGATTAAGTACGCAAAGGAAGGTCCGAAAGGGCCTTTCTTTTTGGCTACAGATTACCTAAGCTCATTAAGGCAATACGCTTTCTGATCATAAAAATAAACCATGAATGTGCCAGAAAACATCCTGTTTCATCAAGCTAGCCCGATCATGCGCACTACGGGATATTTGCTGTTTTGTTATCCGGTCGGAATATTCAGCATTTTTTATTTCAGCAGTGCACGTAGCAATTCCAGCTTTCTTCAAGGTCTGTTATTTTTATGGCAGGAGTCTCCTGGCTTTTATGTTTATATTGGCGGCTTTCTTGGTCTTTCGCTGCTTATGCTGGGAACTAAACTGAAAATCACCTCACACGCTATTTATTATACTTTGGCCGGTTTCCGCATCAGCCTGTGCTTAAAACGACATTCGGTACAGTATAGTTTTCTAAATCCACGCTATGCTTCTCTCAAAGCACATCTCAAACGTTGGCTCTATAACATGCCAGCACATGTGATTAGTCCACGCGATGGCACTTTGGATTTTAAATTGTGTCAGCCTGGTCTGATGAATCAAATTTGCCTCGGGTTTTTCCGGATTCAGCTATCGATGTTTTCCCGGCAGCAAGCCAGGGAAATTATTCAAGCTATGTACAATGCGTGGAATTTTAGAGCATAAAAAAAGCCCTGCATATGCAGGGCTTTTTTCGTTTAATGAGTGCTTACTTTTTCTTTTTAGGACCAAGTAACATACCCATTTGACGGCCTTCCATTTTCGGCATCTGCTCAACAGTACCGAATTCAGCCACGTCAGCTTCAATTTTTTGCAATTGAGCTAGACCCAACTGTTGGTGCGCCATTTCACGACCACGGAAACGAAGCGTGATTTTCACCTTGTTACCTTCTTCAAGGAACTTGATGATTGCACGTAGTTTTACGTTGTAATC
>DFCG01000038.1:0-6102 GCA_002367455.1 Acinetobacter sp. UBA3060
CAGGAACATGAGAATTGGGTCAAACAATTCGAAGAAAAACATGGAACTGCTTGCCTTTTCGCGAAATAAAATCTACATTTCCGGGGATACTTTAGGTTTAAAACTATCGTTCTTCAGTTATAGTAAATACAAAGAGGCCCCGCAGTTTAAAGCGGGGCTCATATATAGATAATACTCCAGGAAAGGTGCAGATCATGTCTTACCAAACCTCTATACATTTTGATCCAACAGCTTTACTGATAATAAAAAATGAGGTTGATAACTCGATCAAGTTAGTCGAATCAGCAGTAAGCACCTTGGTAGAAGACCAGACTTTACCTTTTGGTATTGATGATGCATTAAATCAGTTCGAACAATGCGCCCAGGTTCTGGCACTCATCGACATGTCCAGTCTGGCAAAAGTCGCTCAATATTCAGCAGAATTAATGCGCAAGATTATGGGGAATCCAGCGCAGGTCAATACTCAAGAAGTGATCGCCTTGAGTGAAGGCACCACTATGCTGAAACGCTATATCGAATTCATCTGTCTGCGTGAAGTAAAAATTCCACAGTTTTTGCTGGATACCCTGAACCGCTTGGAACTGGCTTTGGGTAAACCACTGACGACTGAAGGCCAGCATGTAGAATCGTTATTAGATTGCGTCACTCCTGATTTTGCGCTGCCACAGGCACCAAGTCTGGAAAAATCCCAATATGTACACCGTCTGTATAAGCTGTCACTCAACAAGCTGATCAATCAGGAAGAAAGTGAACTGGATTTGCAAGCCATCAAACTGGTGGGGGCTTATCTGGCCGGACTTGCAGAACAACATGACAGCAAGCAGTACTGGAATCTGGTCTATGTCGCGTTGAACAATATTGATCACCTGCTGATTAATGAGCCACGCCTACGCACATTGGTGAGCATTGAACGTAACATGGCACAGTATTTTAGCTCGGCAGACAGTTTCAAGGCTTCGCTGGCTGATCTGGCCAATGTGCTCAGCCTGTGTATCAGTCAGGAAGATGAAACTGCGCAATCTATCCGTAGCCAGCTCAATGTGGGCGATGACCTGCTGACCGATATGCAATTACAGGTCTTCAGTCGCCATCTGTATGGCCCAGACTTTGAAACCATGCATACCATCAGCGAATTGGTGACCACGGAAATGGCGAAAATTCGTAATGACATCGAGTTCAACTATCAGAACATGACGCCTGAAAAGACTCAGGAACTGCAGGCACAACTGAATAATCTGGCGAATATCTTCAAGGTATTGAACCTGAATGAAGCCTATCATGACCTGACCCGTCAGGCCGCTTCACTGAGCCAGCCGGAGATGATGCAGGATGCCAGCTTTGCCCAGCAGTTGATGAATGTCATTCTGTCTGCCATGAACTCGATTGGCGTACTGGAACGTCATCACACTTCGAGCCGCTTGCAGCTGCGCGTCAACAACATGAATATTTCTCTGGACCGTCTGGATGAAGCACACGCTGCTTTACTCACAGAAACCAAGGCCCTGATCGAGCTTTCTAGCCAGATTCTCAGCAATTACCTGCAAGATCATGACTTGACTGCCCTCGAACCTGTTCCTGTACAGTTTTGCGAGATTGGCGGCGCGATGCTGTTCCTGAATGCAGAACATGTTCGTACTGCGTTCACCACCACTGCAGAATTCATCAAGAACCGTATTGATCTGTCGATTGCATTAAGTCCGGAAGAAATTCATCGTGCTTTAGACACCCTGGCCAGTGCCGACATGATGATTGATAACTTAAAGAACAAACAGCCTGTATTACAGGCGATGTTTCAGGTAGCATTGGACAGTAGTGAGAAACTCAAAATAGTTGCCTAATGTCCAAATTATCACTTGCTTATATTTTTCAACAACAGCAACTGCTGGTCGATCAACACTTTCAACTTCCACGGGTTGAAGCCTTAGCAAGTGATTTGCTACTCCACACGGGTGATCAGGTGATTGCCCGTGATCTTCTTCCCGATGAGCCGATTCCTGCAGGCTTGCAACTGGTTCCCATCCGTCAGCTGTTACAGTTCTGGAATACCCAGCAATTCGAACAGGCCAGCCGCGCAGTACAACTTTTAGAATGGCGTCGTAACCATAAGTTCTGTAGTCATTGCGGTACAGCGACTGAAGCGCATGCTGTTGAATATGCCATGGTCTGCCCATCCTGCAACTACCGGCAATATCCACGGGTACAGCCTTGCGTTATTACCGTCATTACCCGAGGCAAAGACGAGATTCTGCTGGCCAAAAATGCACGTAATACTAAAAGCCAGATGTATGGACTGATTGCCGGTTTCGTTGAAGTGGGTGAAACGCTGGAAGATGCAGTACGTCGTGAAACGCTAGAAGAAGTTGGCTTACAACTCAAGAATATTCAGTATCTGGCCAGCCAGCCCTGGCCTTTCCCAAGCAATCTGATGATTGCCTTCAAGGCAGAATATGCTGGCGGTGAGCTACAGCTGCAGGAAGAAGAAATTAGCGATGCGCAATTCTTTAAATTCGATCAGCTGCCTGAAATTCCGTTTAAAGGCAGTATTGCCCATGCCATGATCATGCATGTGACTCAAGGTACGCCCGTCGCAGACGACACCAAGACCTGGCTGTAAATCTGTATTTGAAAGATTTAGCCCAACGGCTCAAAAAAAGAATCCAGGGGAGATCATCCACTGGATTCTTTTTTATCTAGTGCTTGGTTAAACTAACATATCAGTATCAGGATTTAAATGCATCCTCGAGCGCCCAAAGCACCTGTGCCTTGGTCTGGAAAAACCGGCTAAACAAACTGGAGAGTGAACCCACAATCGCAATATGACCAAGTTTCGGAATTTGAATCAGATGGCTATGATTGCCCTTCTCTTTCAGTACGCGGTCCAAATCCTGGCTATTGAAATGCCCAACAATCTTGTCTTTTTCGGCAATAAACAGATAATGCCGGATTGAGCTATTTTTAACAAAATAATAAGGCATCACCTGCTGATAAGGCACCGCCTGATCAAATGCATCGGCACAGATCGGATCATTTTTGTAATCAAAATGATAAGGCCCCGCCAGACCAATAATCGCCCGGATTTGATTGTGATCAATGCTGGCAGATTGCGGATGATACAAGGCAGACATCACATTGAAGGCCCCGGCAGAATGTCCCATCAAGACCAGATTTTCTGCACAGATCTGCAACTGTCCAGCTGACTGCTGCAAATGATTCAGCAACAGATGCAGATCATGAATATAGGTGGGAAAAATATGCTGTGGCGCCAGATGATAATTCATCACCACTACATCATAACCTTCTTTAGCAAAGGACTCGCCAATAAACTGATAATCCTTTTTATCGCCATGCAACCAGGCACCGCCATGCACAAAAACAATGAGTGGACGATGAGGCAAAGGCTGCTGACTCCGAAACAGGTCAAAGCGTTGTCGGGATTTCTGGCCATAGGCCAATTGGGTTTCGACTGTGTAACCTTGTTTCGGAGTTAAACGATTTAAAGCATAACTACCAAAATCGTATAACCGGAAATCTTGATAGTGCTGTTGAAACTGCAAAATACGCTGTGAGAGTTGGGTTTTAAACTGGCCGACCTTATGGTTCATAGGTCGGTTCAACCGTATCTGGATCAATGGCAACCGGTGTCTGTTCAATACCTGGCTGTGCATATGCCGGTGCAGCAAAATTCTGACTGGCCAGACTTGAGGATTGTTCAACATTATCGATCAGGGTCACAATTTTAGTGACATTACCCACCTGTTGTAACACCTGATTCAGGTCAGCAATCTCGGCACCATTTAAACGACCCATCACATACAGTACGCCATCTTCAGTATGCACATGCACTTTACTATCCGCTACCACAGTCGCTTTCATGATCAAGCCACGGGTATTTGCAGTCACCGCAGTATCCTGCATGATGGTGCTATAGCTGATCTGATTACCTACAGTAATAAAATTATGTACCGCTTTGACATCACTCATGGATTTGACATTATCTTCAGCCAGTTGCTTTAAATGAGCATCCGGCACCTGACCGGTCAACAAGACATTGCCATGGAAACTTTCAATATTGACCCGGGCCTGCTTGAAACGCGAATCCAGTTTATAAAGATTAATTTTTGCAGTACGGACAATTGAGGAATCAATAAATACCTGCCCCAAGGTACGCGCCCCAGTTTCAGTTCCGACAGGAGCCGTACCTGTGCCGCTAGAAATAAAACTGGCACAACCTGATAAACTTGCGACACACAGCATTGTTATTGCAATACGCTTAACCACTCAGCAAGACTCCTTCATTTTATTACGTCTTTTTCAATCTAATAATCTGTTTTCAAGCTCAGATCATGTCAATTCTGATTGAACTTTACAATGATCTTGAAGCAAATATAAGCATCTTTAGACCTTATTTTGTTCAAAGGTTAATAAACTCTTGATCAAAAGTAAAAGCATTTTCAATCCATTCCAGATCATAAGGGTATTGCGAAAAGTCATGCTGTATGGTTTTTGCAAATTGCTGTTTAAAATCAAAACAAATCACGTCAAAACGATAGTAATAGTGTGCAAATTGTGGATTTTTCTGAATAAAGCACATGGCTGTCTTGAGCATTTTGCCCTGTTTCGCTCTGGAAACAGACTCGATCGCTTGCGCATATCGGGTTTGCGCACGTGCTTTGACTTCTACAAAGACCAGCTCCTGATCACGTACCAGAATCAGATCCAGCTCGCCATAGCGACTGTGATAATTGGCTGCCAGGAACTGAAATCCATGGTTTTGCATCAATTGGGCCGCTTGCTGCTCCGCCCATGCACCTAGTTGCTGTCGTAGCATTCCTCTTTCGCTCATAGTAGCTTGACGCCTGTGCCACTATACTGAAAACATTGTGGACTACGCTGAATACTGTGGTCCGTGATTTCAATCCGGCCAGTTCTACCCTGAAATTCAATATGCTGCAAATGCGGTTGTGACAGGTACTGCTGGGTAATCTGCCAGGCATCTCCCCCGAAGGCAATCAGCCGCTGATAGGATATATCCACCGGCTCTTTGACATAAGCCTGTACAACATCCGGCCAGTCAGCCAGATAAAGTACAGGTACATCACAGAACTTGATCCCTTTCGGGGGGCTATGCTGCTCGCTGATCGCATTGGCCACGGTATACATCCGTTTATGGCTTAATTCAGGTATGGCAGCCAGCCCTTCTGCATTGCCGAGGTATAACAGCCCTTGTTTTGGCATTAAAAAAATGGGCGCCTTGTTCACGATCTTAAAATTCAGATCACTCTGACTGAACAATGACATTAGTAACAGTTCATGCTCGGCTTCACTGCCTGGCTGGCGTAAAATTAGCAGTTGCTGAACCCCATCTTTAAACAAAAGTGTTGTCAAGGCAGCGGCATCTTCTTTTTTGGACAGGCTGAATTGCCAGACTTGGGGTGATGATCCTGCTACATCATTCAGGCTGAGGGTACGTACTTTAGGTTTGCTCTTGAGCAGTTGCTCTACATCGCTACGTGCCAATGGTCCTACCACCATTTTGGTCTTTTTATTGACATGCTGTTTTAGTAGCTGAGAGATATTTTTCTGATTGGAGTTGACCCATTTCAATGGGACTTTCTGCCCGGAAGTAGTATAGGCGCTGAGAAATCCCTGTTTGATACTCGATGCAGCTCGCGCCAAAGGCCCGGATTCGGGTAGAATGATCAACACTTCTGCTTGTACGCAGCTGATGTAGCTGACTAAACACAAGCCCAATATTTTATTTTTAATCTTCCATTTTTTATTATTCAATTTATTCCACATGGAGAAACCTATGAGTGCTCAGTTATTTGTTGTTGCGACTCCAATCGGGCACTTAGATGATATTAGTTATCGTGCAATTCAGGTGTTGAAGTCGGTGAGTCTTATTGCTGCTGAGGATACACGAACTTCCGCACAGTTGCTTAAACACTTTAATATTCAAACACCTCTGACTGCCTGTCATGAGCATAATGAAAGCAACAAGATTGATCAGCTGATCCAGCGCCTGCTCAATGGCGAAGATATGGCCCTGATCAGTGATGCTGGCACTCCCCTGATTAGCGACCCTGGCTTTAAATTTGTCCG
>DFCG01000021.1:0-5210 GCA_002367455.1 Acinetobacter sp. UBA3060
GACTTAAGACCTCTCATGACCGGGTCTGTAATAACAAAGTAAAGCATCACTAACCCGCTTTCTGCGGGTTTTTCTTTATGTAAGGTAAGTGTAACCTTGTCTTTAAATGTTACATTATAACAACTAGTATAAAGATACCTATGATTCATAAATAGAAAGGTAAGTCTCAATGAAATATTTGTTAGGCGCAGCATTGTTAGGATTAGCAATTACTGGCTGTACTTCAAATCCAAAAAACGAAGTGGTGCAAGAAAAAGTTGTGAGCAATACTCCGGCTGAAACTCAGGTAATTAACTTTACTGGTCCAATGGATCTTACAGTTGAATTGAAATCTTCGGATAATTTTGAAACCGCAGAAATGACAGATAATTCTGGCAAGGTTTATCACCTTAAACGAGCTATTTCAGGAAGTGGTATGCGTTTGGCCAATGATGATGGTGTTTCAATTCACTTCAAAGCTGGTGAAGGTATTGTAGAGTTTATGAAAGACAAACCTATCAGTATTACTGAATACAAAAAATAAGATTTACGCTTTAAGAGAACCCACCTTGTGTGGGTTTTCTTTTGTCTATTAAATCACAGCAATTAATTATTAAAAATAACAAATTCGATAAATCGAACATTTTTATTCTATTTTACGAACAAACCTATTGACAATATTGTTCGGTTAAGCGAACATTAATTCGAAGACAAAAAAAAGCCCCAGCGTTGCGACAACAACCTGAGGCGTGACCCACAACATACCTGTGAGTAAAGTAATTATGAACACAAAATTAAATCCATACAATAGCTTCAAGGTAACCCTTGTTGCTGCAACCTTGACAGTAAGTGCATTAGCTTTAGCCTTTCATACCAATCCAAAGGTTGAACAGCCAGTTTCTGCACAAAACACCCATTCTGAATACGGCATCGTATCCCTAAAGATGCTTAACGATATGCGCGGTGAAGCAGTCGTAAACCTAGATGGTTTCCGTTTGGAAATCACTTCATTTGAAGTTGAAGCACATCTGGATGACTACGGTGTACCAGGTTCTGAGTTCACAAATGTTGAAGTCGTTGAACTAGGTGAAATCAAAGTATTCGATGCCAATGGCAATCCATACAACGACTTCACTGATTACCAGGATCACCGTGAAATCAACTCTATGATCGCTGGCTACATCATGAAACATCGTTTGGTGGAGGTGCAGTCATGATCTTGAATTCTCCTGAACAAATCTTTGCGGCTCTTAGTAAAGGCCAGCCAGTGATGTGGTGTGAAGAAGGTAGTCAAGATTGGGCTACTCTGAACAGCCAGACACAGCTTAGTTTTTCTGACCTGTATACCGGCTTCCTTCAATTCAAAACTGAAGAGCTACCCATTTTTAAGCTACCGATTGAATCTGCCGTGTATGCGAATCAAGCGCGTTTCTTTGTCGAATTTGTTCACAACCTGCATGGTTTTGAAGTTTACCGCGTTGGCAAAGAGAACTTTAGCTATTACGCAGTACGCGTTAATAGCAACCGCCCTTCTACACGTAACTACTTTGCGAATCTGGATATTTTCCGCATCGGCAGTACCAGTGGTGTTTTGCAAAGCGTAGATAAGTTGACGTTACATGCTTCGATTAAAAACGGAATTGAACGTGCCCGATCTGTAAAGCGCAGCGCTCAATACAACCAGGTATTAGAAAGCACAGGGCATTTTGCTACTGAAGCTTATAAGAACTTCAAGCGCAAAAACCGTCAAGCAGGAGTACGTTGAGATGGCGATTAATATTATTCCAGCGAATCAGGCGCTGTTGGTCCAAGCGATTATTGTTTACCTTTACGCAGATCCGGGCTTGGGTAAAACCTCTATCGGCTTTACGGGTGATAAAGCTATTTCATTCGACTTTGACAAAGGTTCTCACCGTACTGGTGAANNAATGCGACCAACAAACAAAAAGATGGATCGTTAAAGCTTAAAGCCCAGGGCTTGGCCAACAACATCTTTAAGCAGTACGTGAATACTCTGATCGCATCTGGAAAGGATGTGGTGTTTATTGCCCATGCCTCTGAAGATCAAAGCGGTGACCAGGTAATTTATCGTCCTGATCTGGGTGGTAAAAACCGTAATGAGCTATATCGCATTGCTGACATCATGGGTTATTTGACCACAGTCACTACTGGTGAAGGTAAGAATGCCCGGGTGATTAGCTTTAAGCCTTGCCCTACCCATCACGCTAAAAATGCAGGTGGTCTAGGTGGTGAGACTGGTGAAGTATGGGTGCCGGATCTAAAGACCAGTCCTACATTTCTGGCCGATCTTATCAAACAGGCTAAGGACCATATCAACACCCTAACACCAGATCAATTAGCCGCAATCAAAGCTCAAGAAGATTTAGAAAACTGGGTACAAAGCTGTGGTGAGGCCCAGTGTGCGAGTGATCTAAATCAGCTCACTCAGTCTCTTGAAGACACTCATCTGTATTACAAGAATATGCGTGCTGAATTAGTTCGCCGTGCTCTAGAAATGAAGTGCACGTTTGATAAACAACGTAATGCCTGGGTAGATCCACCAGAGTTCAATGGCATTTCTGANNAAATTTGAAGCCGTAAAAAATGAAATAGAACAAGTAGCTAAGGGAGCAATGACAGCATGAAAATTTTAAATAGCAAAGAAGCTTTTGAGGCAATGATGGCTGGCCGAAATATCATGTGTCGTGCAGCTGGTGAGTTAATGGATTTTGATGATCTGTCTCAATTCCCGGCTACGATTTTCGCTATGCCAGGCTATGAGTTCTGCATCAAGGTTGAAACAATGGAGCTGGCTGGTATTACATTTACCAAGCCTTTGACTCTTGATGATGTCGTGGAAGATCAGGAAATCTTTATTATTCATCCTGACCATATCTCACAGGTTAAATACAGCAAACAGTGCATGGAGTATTTCAAAGCTGTCGACAATGGTTTTGCTCAGGCGGATAAAGAAAATGCCGAATTACAATTAGTGGTAATGGGTGAGCTATTTGGTCGAATTATTGTCTATCCCCCAACTATAGACAATACAGGCAAACCTAAAAAGAGACGCTCAACCAAAGCTAAGAATGAGACTGAACAGGCTAGCATTCCAGCTGGCCCAGGTGATGCTGTACCAGATATTGAAAAACAGCCTGAGCCAGAGCTGATTCAACCTATTGAAGCCATAGAGCAAGAAGCCACTATTAATACTGAAACTCCAGTTACAGATATTGAAGCGGATTCAGTTGAAACCGACCGGGTAAAGCTTGTTGAAAAGTTCACTGCACAAATTGATCAGTTTACTAAGGAGGATGACGTTCTTTCATTCCGTCACGTATTTCTGGCCAATGGACACTTAGATCAAAAAGATCAACAGCACTTGTGCAAGCTTACAGAAGATAAATTGCTTGAGCTGGATCCAGAGCAATACACGCCGAAGGTTGAACCTGAACCAATCGCAGATGAAGTCATTGAAGCTCAGCAACCAAGTTTGATTGATCAAATTGAAAATGCCGCACGCAAACAAGCAGCAGTGGAAAGTGCTGAGCATGGTAGTGCCTCTATCGATCTGTTCTACAAAAAGAAGAAGCAGGTTTTGATCAATCGAATCTATGACATGGATTCCGTTGAAACTTTAGAACGACTGGCACCAGCGATACCTGCAGCTAAATTACTTCCAGCGGATCATCAGGAACTACTTAGCCTGTATGCACAGCGCAAAGATGCCTTGATCCAAGCTGCTAAAACTGTGGAGGCTTCATGAGTTATTCCTACTCTTCTATGACCCAAGTGCTGCTTGTGCAGTACAAGGGTCGAGTTAGAACTTACCGCAATATCAACCTATTTGGTATCGATGATTGCCTGCAAAATTTTGCGAACACCTGGGGGTACAGATGATCTTCAGAATTAAAAAGAAGCATGAAGCCGGTTTCAAGTTGTGGTTGGAAAAATTGGGTTACATCAAAAAAGAACTTGCAGATGGCAGTTCTACATTTTCAGGCAAAGGCACACGCAAGACATTGAGTTATGTGCTTTTAAAGAAAGATTTAACAGGTAATGCAGCATGCCAGGTGCTATTTGATGAATATGAAGAACACCTGGATAACCCTGATTATTTAGATGTGAAGGTGGCGTGATGAAAAGTACTAATCAGGTAGTTGAACCAACTCCATTTGATGATGCGCAATGGCTCTGGTGCGCTGACTGGTGCAAAGCACAAGGTTTAAGTCCATACGATGCAGCGAATTGGGCGAATGCAAAAGCAGAATATTTGAAGGCTCAAGGAGGAAACAGTGACTGATATTCAAAAACCATGTGAGCACTGCGAAGACAGCGATATCGATCAGCAAGTAAATGTTATGGATCAATTTATCGCAAGTGGTGAATTTGATAAGGCATTCCGTGAAGTATTTGGGTTGCCTGAGAGTGTGGTGTTAGCTTTGGGAGAAGTGTCTTGAAAGCGAATGAGTTTGTAGGCCGGTTCGGATTGAATAGCTTTAAAGCCGCCATGGTGTGCCCTCAATTCAACCGTTATGAATATGCAATTTTATATTCTGACGAAGTGGACTTTTCTAATGATTTGATCGAAAAGCACAAAAACTACATGTTCAAAACCAGTGAAATTAAATGCCTTGTTGAAAGTCACGCTTATGTAGAAATCCATGGTTTAGAGCAGTCGAAAGAGATTGTTAAGAACGCACCAAGTGATGATGTTTATTACTCTTGGACCTTGGGTGGCTCAGGCGTCAAAGATAAAACGGTTCATATTGGTACATTGAGAAAAGCCATTGCAGAAGTAGAAAGTTGTACAGAGGCAGGTAAAAGATTGGAGGTGGAATGATGGAGATTGGCTCAAGCCAGTGGATGCCTCAAATTTTTGAAATGTTTGAGGAGTTGAAATCTCAAAATCAATATCTGGTTGAAAAAGTAGAGCACTTGGAGAAAATTGTCGATAAAAAGCCTTTGACGCTAAATACTGCTGAAGCAGCAAAAGTTTTGGGTTATTCAGCGGAATATGTCAGAAAGCTTGATAGAGATGGTAAAATGCCAAAACGTGTGTCAAAAGATGGACAGCGCTCTCGATGGAATCGATCAGATATTGAAAAAATGGCTAAATCTAAGAAAACCGGAAGACCGAGAAGCAACTCTTAAAAGTAAGGGTTGCACCAAATCTGCACCAAAGGGTTACAAGTTATTGATTTTATATAATGTATGGTGGGGATAGAGAG
>DFCG01000095.1:0-5804 GCA_002367455.1 Acinetobacter sp. UBA3060
GTGGCCAAAGCGCTGTTTTTAGCGCATGGCTATCATGCCTCCAGCATGAACCAGATTGCACGTGAGGCAGGTGTAACCAAGCTGACGGTGTATAACCATTTTCAGGACAAGGCGACCCTGTTTAGCTGTGCGATTGAGGATACCTGTGAAGCCATTCTGCATGAACATCCTCAACTCTTGCAGCCGAGCAGTGACTTTGCGCAGGAGTTTTATCAGGCCTGTCAGCGCGCTTTAAATATTATTCATTTACCAGAAGCGATCAAGCTGGACCTGCTACTGATGGAACTGGCCTCGCAGCAAAGTCCTCTGGCAGAACAGTTTTATCAGGCCTCGCATAACAAACTGGATGCAGTCTGGAATGATTTCTTTGCTCTGGCCCAGCAATACCGCTTTATTCGGGTCGATCTTCCAGAAAAACAGACCGAGCTGATCGTGTCCCTGCTGACCGGAACCCGTCATCAGAAAATCCTGTTGGGTCTCAGCCCTCCCCCTTCAAGCGCAGAACAGCAACAGATTATTAGCGAGGCCATTGAACTGTTTATGCTGAAATATGCCCTGCCGGATTAACTCCTTTCTTTCGGACTGATCACCGATCACCGTATGTGGCCTAAAAGTTGCTAAAAAAGTAGCCAATGCTCTGCAACTTTTGTCTCTAGGGGACTTGGATTGTCATGCAGTCGCGGTATAGTCAAAGCATGCATGTGAGGGAATAAAAAATGATTCAACAGATTGATGCACCACTACGCGAAGACGTACGCTTACTGGGTAATTTGCTTGGGGAAACCTTAAAATTACATGCCGGGCAGGATTTGTTTAATCAGATCGAGCAGATCCGTGCCCTGTCCAAAGGCGCTCGCGATGGACAGGTCGAAGCAGAAAAACAACTGGAACAACTGTTTTTGAGTCTGGAAGATGCAGAAATCCTGCCACTGACCCGTGCTTTTACCCACTTTTTAAACTTTGCCAATATTGCCGAACAATATCATGTGGTACGTCGTCGCCGTCAGAGCGAGTTTGATGACACTGCAGAATCGCCCAATCCTCTGTTGCCTTTATTTGAAAAATTTAAACAGCAGGAGATTTCTGCTGAGATGCTGTATCAGCAAATCTGTGAACTGAAAATTGAACTGGTCCTGACCGCGCATCCCACAGAAGTCAGCCGCCGCACCCTGATTCAAAAATATGATGGCATCAATAATGCCCTGTCCAAATTCGACCAGCAGAAACTGACGCCACGTGAACGTCAGGCAGTCCTGGCCGATCTGAAACAGCTGATTAGCTCCGCTTGGCAAACCGATGAAATCCGTCAGCATCGCCCGACTCCGATCGATGAAGCCAAATGGGGCTTTACCACCATTGAACAGACCCTGTGGAATGCGGTCCCGAAATTTATCCGCGAACTAAATGGCATGGTGCAAGCGCAATGTGGCCAGAACCTGCCCTTAGATGTCGCACCAGTACGTTTTGCCTCCTGGATGGGTGGTGACCGCGATGGCAATCCGAATGTCACCCACACCGTCACTCAGGAAGTACTGTGGCTGTCGCGCTGGAAAGCAGCCGATCTTTATGTACGCGATATTGAAAACCTGCGCTGGGAACTGTCCATTCAGCAATGCAGTCCGGAAATTTCCGAAGCCTTGGGCCAGCCCCATCCAGAACCCTATCGTGAATATTTACGTGACACCCGTACCCGCCTGAAAGCGACGCGGCACTGGCTGGCAGAAAAATTAAAAGGCAATGATGCCGATGACAGTCTGGTGATTAAAAGTAAAGACGAACTTTTACAGCCGCTCCTGACCTGCTACCGCTCGCTGATGGACTGCAATCTGGCCGAAATTGCCAATGGCAGCCTGCTGGACTTTATTTACCGAGTCAACAGTTTTGGGATCGAACTGCTAAAACTGGATATCCGCCAGGAATCCGGGCGTCACCGTCAGGCAATTTCAGCCATTACTGAATATTTGGGACTTGGGAATTTTGAAACCTGGACCGAACAGGCCCGCCAAAACTTTTTACTGCAGGAATTGCAAAGCAAGCGTCCGTTACTGCCAAAACATCTGAATGAACCGGCCGGCAGCCTGATTGAACATCCGGATGTACAGGAAGTCTTTGCCACCATGCGCACACTGGCAGAACAGCCGAGCGAGTCTCTGGGTGCCTATATTATTTCCATGGCNNCTGGATGGTGCAGCCGCAACCATGTCGACCCTGTTCAATATGCACTGGTACAAACAGCATATTCAGGGCAAACATGAGGTCATGATTGGCTATTCGGATTCTGCCAAAGATGCCGGCTTTATGTCGGCCAACTGGGCACAGTATCGTGCCCAGGAAGAACTGACCGCAGTTGCCCAGCAACATGGCGTGCAATTGACCCTGTTTCATGGTCGTGGCGGTTCGATCAGCCGTGGTGGTGCGCCCACCCAGCAAGCCTTGTTCTCTCAGCCACCAGGTTCTATTTCCGGTGCGATCCGAGTGACTGAACAGGGTGAAATGATCCGCTTTAAATTCGGGCTGGAAGAAATCGCGCTGCAAAATCTGGAAATTTATACCGCTGCAACCCTGGAAGCGACCCTGCTCCCGCCACCTGAACCAAAACAGGAATGGCGCGACCTGATGCATCAAATGACCGAACTGTCTGTTCAGGTCTATCGTCAGACGGTACGGGAAAATCCGCATTTTGTAAAATACCTGCGTACCGTTACCCCTGAACTTGAACTGCAGATGCTGCCCCTGGGTTCACGCCCCGCCAAACGTAAAGTCAGCGGCGGAATTGAATCCTTGCGTGCCATTCCCTGGGTATTTGCCTGGACCCAGATTCGCCTGATGTTACCTGCCTGGCTCGGTACCGGTGCGGCACTGAATGAGGTCCTGGATCAGGGACAGCGTACTGTACTTGATGAGATGCTAGCCGAGTGGCCATATTTCCAGACCCTGATTGATATGCTGGAAATGGTACTCTCTAAAGCCGATGCCCATGTGGCGCTGTATTATGAATCGCATCTGACCCAGGATGAAGATCTGAAAATTCTGGGAACAGCGTTACGCCAGCGTTTGCAGGATGCCGTACAAACCCTGTTAAGCTTGAAAGGTGAATCGAAACTTCTGAGCAGCAACGGTGTACTGGATCAGTCCATGAAAGTGCGTAAACCGTATCTGTTACCCTTGCACTTGCTGCAAGCTGAACTGATGAAACGTCGCCGTTTATATCTTGAACAGCAACATGCCGAAAACACTCCGGTGGATCATGCGCTAATGGTCAGTATTGCCGGAATTGCGGCCGGTTTACGCAATACCGGTTGATTTTCTGACTTCTATTTAAAGCACATCTATACGATGTGCTTTTTTATTGACCAGTCAATAGCTACAAAAAGCTTTATTTATATATCAAATTAAAATTAGTTATAGAAGTTGAATATGAATTGTTCGGGAATTAATCTACTGATTTAACTTTAGTTTTAATTTTAAAAACTTTTACCGCACGGTAAAATATTAAATAAAGTCATAGAATTAATTTGAACAAATTTTTTGTTCTGGTAATTAAATCTTGAAAAAAACAAGAGTATGATGTGCACAATTTATCTTTTGAGTGCTCATTTTATGTCCAGTTGGTTTCCCAAATGGCGCCCTTATGAGGGCAGTATCGATGCACGACCAGTAGGTACCGCAGAGTATTTGCCACCCGCACAAACGGTCATTTTGGGTGTACAACATGCTTTTGCCATGTTTGGCGCGACTGTACTGGCACCTTTTTTAATGGGCTTTGATCCTAACCTGGCGATTTTAATGTCAGGGATCTGTACTATTCTGTTCTTTTTAATCACCGGTGGCCGGGTTCCAAGTTATCTAGGTTCAAGCTTTGCCTTTATTGGTGTGGTCATCGCAGCAACTGGTTATGCGGGTGGTGGCGGACTGAATCCAAATATTGGCGTTGCAGCAGGCGGGATTATCGCATGTGGCATCTTCTATGCACTCATGGGCTTTCTGGTCATGGCGACGGGCACCCGCTGGATCGAAAAGCTGATGCCACCGGTAGTGACCGGTGCCGTGGTGATGATCATTGGCCTGAACCTTGCTCCAGTCACGGTTAAAAGCGTCATGGGCAACACCTTTAATATGTGGATGTCTCTCGTTACCGTGATGTGCATGGGCTCGATTGCCGTCTTTACCAAAGGCCTGCTGCAACGCCTGCTATTATTGGTCGGTCTGTTACTGGCCTATCTGATCTATTTCATGCTCAGCAATGTCATGGGTTATGGCACTGCAATCAACTTTCTTCCCATTCAGCAAGCAGCCTGGTTCGGTTTACCGACTTTCCATGCACCGACCTTTGAATTGAATGCCATGCTGATCATTGCGCCGATTGCCTTGATTCTGGTGGCTGAAAATCTGGGCCATATTAAAGCCGTAGGTGCGATGACCGGTGAAAACCTGGATCCGCATATTGGTAAAGCCTTTGTGGCAGATGGTGTTGCCACGACTTTAGCCGGTGGTGTAGGTGCGCCGGGTATGACCACTTATGGTGAAAACATTGGTGTGATGGCCGTGACACGGGTCTACTCGACCATTATCTTTGCCGTCGCGGGTGTCTTTGCGGTGTTCCTGGGTTTATCGCCTAAGTTTGGTGCGATTATTCATACGATTCCAACGGCGATTCTGACCGGTGCTTCGATTGTAGTCTTTGGTTTGATTACCATTGCCGGTGCCAAAATCTGGATTGAAAACAAGGTCGATTTTTCGCAAAACAAGAACCTGATGGTGGCTGCGGTGACCATTATTTTAGGTACGGGTGATTTTGCCCTGACTTTTGGTAGCTTCAATCTGGGTGGTATTGGTACAGCAACGTTTGCTGCACTGATCCTGAACTGGTTCTTTAGCCTGGCCGATAAAAAATAAAACTCGGAATAAAAGTATTGAGCAGCCAAATGGCTGCTTTTTTTATCTTTGTATTTTTCAACTTTGTGATTAAAGAAATGAAAAGAAGCCCCGCAAGGCTTCTGTTAAAGCACAAGTCTGTTTAAGGACGAAACTCTTTCAGTTCACGTTGAATAAAGTATTGGAACATTTCACGGTATAGATGTTCAATAAACTCCTGATCGATACCCTGCTTTTGCGCCAGAGCTCTGACATTTTCTACAATCTGTTCCATACGTTCCGGTGACTGCAAATCGGTTTCGGTTTTTTTGAAACGGGTGGTTTGATCAACATAAAATTGACGCGCAGCGATCAGCTCAACTAAAGCTGTATCAATGGCATCGATCTGTTGACGTGCATGTTCTAGTGATTCAGCTTTGATCTTTTCCATGTTTTTTCAGTTCACTTTCAGTTTGATTATTACTCTTATACTTTTCTTCTAACACATTACTGAAAATACTTTCAATCATCCAGACCCGATATAAGCTATTAAATGTATAACTTTGATCATCTATACGTAGTTCCAGTACCGGGAAATTCGGCTGAGACTTCATTTCACAGAGCATATCATTGTCCTGTAGCTTGGCCAGAATATCGTCCTGGGTCAGATCTACAATATTTAACTGTTGCTGCAAACGTTTGAAATGAGGTGCATAAGACAGGTCTTCACCACGGGTCCAGACGGCCTGCAAGATCTGGTACATCGCCTCAATCCGCTGCTCCTCGGGACAGCTATAAAATAATTGTGCCATTGGCGCAATCGCCTGCTCGGTCGGTCGGCAGAACGGGGTAAATTCTACTTCAGTCCGTTTGGATAAACGTGTGGCCAGACTCCAGTCAAACTCATCCCGGCCGCGATAGGACAAGGGATAGACATTCAGCTGGATATT
>DFCG01000055.1:0-40052 GCA_002367455.1 Acinetobacter sp. UBA3060
TTATTGCCTTATGTCATGCCGATCATGCAACAAGCCCGCGCTTTGGCAAAAACCTTAAACGGTGAACATACCGCTGTACATTATCCGGCTATGCCAGTGGCAGTCAAAACGCCTGCTGCACCTTTAACGGTATTACCTGCACCAGTTGATGTTGATGTCACCTGGGAAACTGAAGAGTTTGACGATGGCATGCTGGCTAAAGCGTTCGATGCTAACGGCACCTTACGTGGTTTCGTGCTTTTGGGCGCCACTGCAGCCAAACAGCGTCTGGCCTTGACCAAACAGGTTCCTGACTTGATTCCTGCTGCGGTTTAGAGGTTTAATAGCAAGGATATTTTTTAAACGAAATATCCTTTAATTAGGACAGCGACTATGTACAGCGCAGCACAGTTTAATCTTTCCCCTTATACCTCGTTCATGCATGAAACCAAGGTCGATCTTGGCAATGGGATCCAGCTACATGTCGAGGTTGGTGGAAATCCGGAACATCCCACCATTTTGCTGATTATGGGGCTGGGTGGGCAAATGCTGTACTGGCCTGACTTTTTCTGCAAATCACTGATTGACAATGGTTATCACATCATCCGTTTTGATAATCGTGATATTGGCCTGTCTTCAAAAGTCCATCACAAAGGTCCACGCCTGAATACCCTGAAAATGATGAGCCGTTTTGTACTGGGTCTGGGTAATCAGGGTGCACCTTATGATCTTTACGATATGGCTGAAGATGTCAGTCTGCTAATTGAAAAAATGCAGCTGGAACAGGTCTATGTGCTGGGTGCTTCGATGGGCGGTATGATTGCCCAGATTCTGGCCGCGCGTTATCCGGACAAAGTCAAAAAACTGGGCTTACTGTTTACCAGCAATAACCAGCCGATGTTGCCACCACCCTTTCCCAAGCAACTCTTTAGTTTGATTGACAAACCGGCTTCAACAGATGAAGATGGCATTGTTGATCATAGTTTGAAACTGTTTAAGATCATCGGCTCACCAGGTTATGTCAATCATCTGGAAGCGGTGCAGACCGCCCGTAAATTATATAAGCGAAGTTACTATCCTGCTGGTGTACTTCAACAGTTTTTAGCAATATTATGTACAGGCTCATTGCTGCAACTGGACAAGCAAATCAAACAAGAAACCCTGGTAGTCCATGGTTCTCGAGATCGATTGCTGCCTCCTAGCCATGGCAAGGCCGTTGCGAAAGCAATTTCAGGGGCTAAATTTGAATTAATTGATGGAATGGGGCATGATATCCCACCGCATTTTATTCCATATCTTAGCGAATTATTTGCTGATCATTTTAAATCATAAACATTAGGACACTATGGCTGCATTACCATCCCTAAGACAGCTGTCATACCTCGTAACACTGTCAGAGACGCTACACTTTACAGAAGCTGCTCGCCGCTCCTTTGTCACCCAGTCAACCTTGTCTGGCGGCATCATGGAGCTGGAGCGTTTACTCGGTGGCGTACTTGTTGAACGCGACCGCCAGAATGTTCGTTTAACGCCTCTTGGTGAACAAGTGGTTGCACGCGCACGTGTTCTACTGGCCGATGCTCAGGACCTAATGCGTTTAAGTCGTGAGATGAGTGAACNNCATAAGCAATTACCAAAAATCCAGTTGCATCTGCATGAAGCGCAAAGTGAAAAGATTGTAGAAAAGCTGGAACATGGCAACCTGGATATGGTGGCTTTGGCATTGCCTTTCGACACCCGTGGTCTGAAAGTTGCTGAAATTGCCAAAGAGAATCTGTATCTGGTTTACCAAAAATCTGATCAGCATGCTGCACAAGCAAACTCTTTAGAAGATCTGGATCTGTCTCGCCTGATGTTACTTGAAGAAGGTCATTGCCTGCGTGATCATGCCTTGAGTGCCTGCCCGATTGGTGAGCGTAAAAATGATCACCGTTTAAAAGCCAGCTCACTGCCGACTTTAATCGAAATGGTGTCTGCAAATCTGGGCTTTACACTGCTGCCTGAAATTGCGATCCATACCAATATGATTAAAGGCAATCCTGAGATTCAGGTAAAAGCGATCGATTCAGCCCCAAGTCGTACCCTGGCATTGGTAACCCGTAAAAGCACACCGCTGCAAAGCGAGTTTGATGTGCTATTACAGATTTTCCAGAAAATCACTCAGCACGATGCTGCCTGATCTATAGATAATAAAAAGGAGCACATGTTGCTCCTTTTTTATATCTTGAATTGAATGCATCCAGTCCGCCTAGAAACTTAGAATCTCTACATTTCAGCTAAATCACTATTCTTTGGGATAGGCATTTGCATCTGCCTG
Organism: Acinetobacter sp. UBA3060; assembly: GCA_002367455.1. Taxonomy (GTDB): domain Bacteria; phylum Pseudomonadota; class Gammaproteobacteria; order Pseudomonadales; family Moraxellaceae; genus Acinetobacter. The sequence goes on from DFCG01000055.1 coordinate 2,297, forward strand.
ATTCACAGTATAGCTCTCTATCGCATCTACAGGATCGCGTTTTATTGGCTAGCCTTTTGCCTGCACCGGTTTTAGTGATTCGTTCACCGACTGGACTCGACCTGTCAAAAATCCAGACCGTGCTACAGCAACTCGGCTATCAGCCAGATATGCTGCTGTATGCGGACAATATGCTGTCCGCACAATCCATGATTACTGAACATCTGCCCAACCTGATTCTTTATCATGCAGCAACAACTTCAGAGATCAGTGTGATCCGTCCGCTGAAACAGCAAAGCCTAGATACGCCCGTTATTGCCATACTCAATACTCATTCCACAGCACTGATCTATTCAGCCTTGCTGTCCGGCGCAGATAGCTATATGCAGCATCATGATTCATTACCCCAGTTCGCTGATAGTCTAAAAACTGTCTTGCGCGGTGGAGCCTACATTCATACTGAATTGGCAGACTATCTCCTGCACCAGCCCAGCGTTAAAGCCTGTCTCAACTTCGCTGAATTACAGTTATTACAAGTAATGAGTCAGCATAAATCGCAAACCGAACGACAAAACCAGCTTCAGATGAAAGATTATCAGATGTATAGTCAGGTCAAACACATCTATCGAAAACTGATCAGACTCAGCTTAAACAGTTCAATTGTATGTTCGAAATAAAAAAGAGGCTGAATATTCAGCCTCTTTAAATACTTAAACTTATTTAAACAGCTCTAACAGAATACGTTGTGCATTATGCGGTTTTTCACCTTCTTTGGGCTGTGCCCGCAGCCAAGTACCATCACCTTGCAATAACCAGGATTGCTGATTGTCTTTCAAGTAATTCAACAGACCTTGTTGATAGATGCGTTTTTTCAAGGCTTCATCTTCGACCGGGAAACAGGCCTCGACCCGATTAAACAGGTTACGATCCATCCAGTCTGCACTTGAACAGTAAATACGTGAATTGCCATTATTGCTGAAATAATACACGCGGGTATGTTCCAGGAAACGCCCGACAATTGAACGCACCCGGATATTTTCCGACAGACCCGGCAACCCCGGACGCAAACTGCAAATTGAGCGGATAATCAGGTCAATCTGTACCCCGGCCTGAGAAGCCTCATAGAGTTTGTTAATCAATTGCATTTCGGTCAGTGCATTGACTTTGACAATAATCTGCGCCGGTTTCCCTGCTTGAGCATAGGCAATTTCATTATCGATATAGTTAAGTAACTGGGCATGCAAAGTAAATGGCGCATGTAGCAGCTTTTTCAGCTTGGCCATTTTCCCCATACCGGTCAATTCCTGGAAAATACGATGTACATCTTCACACAGATCTTTATCTGTCGTTAATAGACCATAATCGGTATAGATTCGTGCATTGCCGGCATGATAATTACCGGTACCCAGATGCACATAGCGCACCAGTTTGTTATTTTCCCGGCGCACCACCAGAATCATCTTGGCGTGAGTCTTGTAACCAACAATGCCGTAGACCACGACCGCACCCGCTTCTTGCAGGACATTGGCCACCGCAATATTGGATTCTTCATCNNTGCAGCAAAATATCCTGTTTCTGCATCGCACTAAAAATATTTTCAGATTTTTTCAGTACTTTAGGAATGATGGGAGTATGCGAGTCATAACGTAAATGCGGACGTTTAAAGTTAGATAGCAAACGTGCCAGATTGACCGGGCCCGCGACTTTATAAAGCTGCTCGTCGTCCAGATCAAATTCATTCAGTAGATATTCATAAATATGCTGCGGACAATTTTCTGTCACTTCCAGACGCACGGCGCGGCCAAAACGGCGTGAACTGAGTTCGCCTTTGAGTGCCTTGGCTAGATCTTCAACATCTTCATTCAAGGCTAAATCGGCATTTCGGGTAACACGGAACTGATAACAGCCAGTCGCCGTCATCCCCGGGAACAGATCAGACACATGCTCATGAATAATCGCCGACAGCATCACATGATGTTCTTTTCCATCGGTCAGTTCATCCGGTAAACGTACCACGCGTGGCAGTGAACGCGGTGCGGGTACCACAGCCAGATCAATCTGACGGCCAAAAGCATCTTTTCCTTCCAATGTGACAATAAAGTTCAGTGATTTATTCACCAGTCTCGGGAATGGATGCGCAGGGTCCAGACTGATCGGCGTGAGAACCGGCGCAACCTGCTCTTGAAAATATTTTTTAATCCAGGCAGATTGTGCCGGAGTCAGCTCACCACGGCGCAGGAAACAAATATCTTCATCACGCAGTTTTGGCAGAATTTGTTCATTTAAAATACGGTATTGACGTTCAATGGCAGCATGTGCGGTTTTAGAAATCTGTTCTAAAACCTGCTTTGGAGTCAAGCCATCCGGACTCCGACTTTCATTATCCAGATCCAGCTGTTCCATCATTCCTGCGACCCGGATTTCAAAAAACTCGTCCAGATTACGCGAGAAAATCAACAGGAAATTCATGCGTTCGAGCAATGGATGTAAAGGATCGACAGCCTGTTCCAGGACACGTAAATGGAAGTCTAGGATAGACAGTTCGCGATTAATATAACGATCATTATATGTATATTCGGGCTGTGCTGAAGTTGTGCTGGCTGCCGTATTCATATCAAACCTATGCGGATTTAAAATTGTGCTTATCCCTCCAAGTATGCTTCAAATTGATGACAATTTCATAAAAAAAGCCCAAATAATTGGGCTTTCTCTTCAAATCATCAATTAAGGTAATTCTGCATAACGCATATAGCGCTGAATCATCCACTTACGAGCATTTAATGCAGAGGAATTGCGATGATCCTGGAAATATTTCGGATTGGTCAAAATGGCAGCCAGAAAGATGGCTTGATCGCGGGTCAGGCTTTGTGCGGTTTTACCGAAATAATGTTTGGCCGCTGCTTCAACGCCGTAGATATTATCCCCGAACTCGATCGAGTTTAAATAGACTTCCAGAATTCGTTCTTTCGACCACATGCGTTCCATCATCCAGGTCGCGACTGCTTCCTGACCTTTACGCACAAAGGAACGCTTGTTGACGAGGAACAGGTTTTTCGCCAATTGCTGGGAGATTGTCGAACCACCGGCCACTACACGGCCCTGATTTCTGTTTTTATTCAGCGCAGTTTGAATTCCGTCCCAGTCAAAACCATGGTGATGAATAAATTTTCCATCTTCCGCAGTGACGATGGCACGTTTCAGATTCAGGCTGATCTCGTCATAGGGACGCCACTGATGCTGAATCGCTTTGGAAGGTTCTGTCCAGTAATCAATCCGCATCATCATGGTGGTGTTCACCGGATTGGTTCGCCACCAGGCCAGACTGGCAAAGATCCACAATTGAACCAGTAGAATCACACTGACGATGACAAGCATCGTGCGGATCAGAAAGGCTTTCATGTCAGTGCGTTACTCCTGAAAATTTAATTTTTCGTGTTAAGCTTATTCGAAATATACAATCACAGCAAAAAAATAGCATGTCTGAATACTCTCCCCCTGTCGAACATCGCAAACTTGAAATGCATCTCTGGTGGATCACCGCCATTTTAATCGGGATCAATGTTGGATTATTTGGCTGGCAAGCCATGCATGGCATGGATGTTAGCCAGCCGAGTACCCGAGACGCTATTCTCTGGGGTGCCGATTATGCACCTTTAACCTATTTAGCGGAACCCATGCGCTTGTTTAGCAGCATGTTTTTTCATTTTGGCCTGATTCACCTGATGTTGAATATGTGGGCCTTGTATATTTTTGGTAGTGTTGCCGAACAGCTGTTTGGCCGGATGTATTTTATTGGCCTGTATGTGTGTGCCGGATTAATGGGCAGCCTGCTCAGTGGCTATATGAACATTCAGGACAGCTATAGCCTGATCGAAGGCGGTGTGGCCAATCCCGATTTATTGCCTGCAGTCAGTGCCGGCGCATCCGGTGCCGTGATGGGACTCGGGGCTTCACTGACGGTGCTGGCCTTATTGCCGATGCTGCCACAGCAACGTTTTATCCTGGATAAAAAAACCCTGGTGATGGTGATGGGTCTAAACCTCGCGCTGGGCTTTATGATCAGCGGAATCAACAATGCCGCACATATTGGCGGCATGCTGATGGGGGCTTTTCTCACCTTGCTCTGGTACATCGGTCAAAAAATGCAGCGTAGTCACCTGTTCAATCTGATTGCCTTGCTGATTGGTTTCGGCCTTTGTGTGCTGCTTTATCAACATAACTTGGCCTTGATTGAACCCATTCGCCCACTGTGGCAAGAGATTCTGGAAATGATGCAACAGCAACTAAAACTTTAACTCTCAGCCAGTTTAAAAATCACGGAGATGAATCTTATTGATTCATCTCACGCAAGCTTTGTAAGGGTGGAATCTCTGACAGATAACTCAGGCGATAACGGCCAATCAGCGCACATAAAGTGGTCATAAAGATCGGCAAGATAATCCAGATTTCCCAATGCGGCTGAATCATTAAATCCATTTTATAACTGGCAATCGCACTGATCACTTCGGCAAACAGGCAGGAAACTATTCCGGCAAACAGCCCAATAAAACCAATTTCCAGACTCATCATGATTTTCAGTTTCTGCTTGGAACTACCGAATGATCGAAGCAAAGCCACTTCACGTTTGCGCTCATCCATCAACAGGTTCAGACAGGCCATCAGTACCAGAAAACCGGAAATACTGACCAATACCGCCAGAATCGTCACGATTTGCACCAGTACATTCACAATGCGTTTGATCTCTTCCAGAATCAGGCTGACATCAATAAAGACCGTGTTGGAAAATTGCTGGATCACAGACACCAGCTTGCCCTTATCTGTATCCGGGACATAAAAACTGCCCAGATAACTGCCGGCATTGGCATCCATGGTATTGGGTGCAAAGATAAAGAAAAAGTTGGGACTAAAACTTTCCCATTCGACGGTTCTTAGATTAACGACTTTAGCTTCCAGTATCCCTTCTGGCAGACTGAAACTGAGTTTATCTCCGAGCTTGATCCCTAACTCTTCGGCAGTATTGGCTTCGACCGATACGGTGCCGACTTGTTTTAGAGCTGCATCACCACTGACAATCACATTATCTTGTGGATAGCGGTTTGACTGGGTCAGATTCAGTTCACGTCTTAAAGTATTGCTACTTTTCACCAGTTCTTCGGCAAATGGCTGATCATTTTTGGCGACCAGACGCCCACGGACATTTGGATATAGCGGTGTGCTTTTCCAGCCATTCTGCTCAAGTTGGGCTTTGAGATCCGGCATATCAAAAGGCGGTAAGCCATAAACAAACTGGTTCGGCGTACCTTCCGGTAACTGTTGCTGCCAACGATCTAGCAGATCGGTACGCAAGACTGCCAAGACTGTAATCAGGCTCAAGCCCAAGGCTAAAGCCGTAATCTGCAAGGCGGTCTGAGATGGTGTGCGCACATAGGCTGACAGATTCAGCTTCATATTACGTAGCAGTTTCAACACCCCCCATACCGTCAGATACAGCACTGCACATAATACAATAATCGCGCCAATCACCCAGGCGGTCAGCAGCAAGTTTTCGGTCAAAATCACACTAAAGATAATTAGGCTGAGCGTTCCAGTCAGCAGCATCCACAGCATGGACTGTACTGATTTTTCTTGCTGGCGAATCACCCGAATCGGCGGTGTATTTAGCAATTGCAACAAGCTTGGCATGACAAAGCCGAGTAGCACCACGGCACTGGTCAGCATCGCGACCGGCAATGGTCCGAGCAACATTGCTAGGGCTGAAAATTCAATCTGCAAATTTGGAATCAGCTGCAACATCAACTGTAACAGGCCATAACCCAAACTGATCCCGACCACAGTGCCAATTAGCATGGCAATCAACAGCACCATCCCGAGTAAAGCCAGATAAGCCGACAGAATCTGCTGCTTGGTGGCGCCAATACAACGCATCAAGGCAATATGATCCTGGTTCTGCTGCACATAGCGCTGCGCAGTTAAGGCAATGGCAATCCCGCATAATAGAATGGTCAGAATATTGGCCAGTTGCAGGAAAGTGTCCAGATTGGCGATTGGCTTCATCAAGCGGGTATTGCCTTCACTGGCATTGCGTAACCTGAGACTGCTTTGCTCCTCAAACTCCTGCCCTTGCACTTCCGCTGGCGTTTCAGCCGAGCCGTTTGCTGACTTGACCTGCTGCTTGAATAAGGCTTCATATTGTTGGGTATCATCTGGACGGCCAGCCATGAGTAAGCGATATTCAATCCGGCTCCCCACCTGAATGGCATTGGTTCGTACGACATCTGCCTGGGAGATAATCACCGTTGGTGAAAATCCGGAAAATCCAAGTTCCTGATTGGAGTCCTGTTCAATCTTGGCGGTGACTTTAAACGCCGCATCGGCAATATTGAGCTGATCCCCCAGTTTGACTTTGAGCAAATCCATGGCTCGTGGACTGAGCCAGATTTCACCAGACTGAATCGATTTTTTTGCCGGTTGCACCCGCAGTTCACCACGCAAAGGAAAAGCCTGATCGATGGCTTTGACATTGACCATGACAAACTGCGCATCGGTATAGGCCATACTGCTAAAGAAAGTGACGTCTGACTGCTTTAAATCCAGCTGCTTGGCCTGATCACGCCACTGCTTTGGCAAAGGCTCATTATCTGAAAGCACCAGATCACCAGCCAGCATTTCTGCTGCCTGTAAGGCGACTGCATTTTGGATTTGCTCGTTACTGAACTTGAGTGCAGTAGTCGCACTGATCGCCAGCGTTAAGGCAATAATTAACAGATAAATTCCGGTACTTTTAAAACTTTGTGTGAGTAGAGGACGAAATAAAGGGTTCATCTCATCCTCCACTCGGATGTTCAATCAGCTGGCCATTCAGCAGTTCAAAATGTCGCTGGCATTGCTGTGCCAGTTTACGGTCATGCGTCACCAGAACTAAAGTCGTACCCAGTTCCCGATTCAACTGAAACAAAAGCTGTTCAATTTCCTTGGCAGTTTCACCGTCGAGATTGCCTGTGGGTTCATCGGCAAAAATAATTTTCGGTTCACTGACCAGTGCCCGGGCAATCGCGACACGCTGCTGCTCCCCGCCAGACAGGACTTTCGGGGTTTGTTGTGCCTGCCGATCCAGACCAACTTTATGCAGTAGCGCCAAGGCTTTTTGTTCAGCTTCTGCATATTTGAAACTGGGCTGTAAACGCAGTGGCAGCATGACATTTTCAAGGGCAGTCAGATGTGGCAAGAGCTGAAAAGACTGAAACACAAACCCGATATTTTTCAGGCGCACCAACGCACGTTGTTCTTCATTCAAGGTAGAAACCGACTCGCCACTGACGATGAGCTGGCCTGAACTGGCCTGATCCAGCGTTGCCAGAATGCCTAGCAATGTGGATTTCCCCGAGCCGGAACGACCGGTAATTGCCACCTGCTCGCCTGCCATAATCTCCAGATCAAGATCCTCAAAAATAGTCAGCTGTTTTTGTGAAAGTTGTATCTTTTGTGTCAATTTCTGGGCAGAAATAATCGCCTGTGGCATGATGTTCGAATCGTTGCTACTTTGAATCATACGTGTCCTATATGAAAGATCTTAATCAGAAAACTCGGGTATTGTCTTACTTGTTTTTGCTCAGTCTGTGCCTGTTACCGCTCGGGGTATCAGCAAAGACGATTATGATTTTAGGTGATAGTTTAAGTGCTGGTTACGGTATTCAGCCACAACAAGGCTGGGTACATTTATTACAAAAACGTTTAGAGCAACAGTATCCGAAACAGCATAAAGTGGTCAATGCAAGTGTCAGTGGAGAAACCACCAGTGGAGCGCTGGCCAGACTGCCGAAACTGTTGCAGACGCATCGTCCAGACCTTGTGGTCATTGAGTTGGGGGGTAATGACGGCTTACGCGGACAGCCGCCGCAAATGATTCAAAAAAATTTAGCCAGCCTGATTCAACAAAGCCAGAAAGCCAAGGCCAAAGTCGTGGTATTTGGTATGAAGATGCCGCCTAATTATGGACAGGCCTATAGCAAGGCCTTTGAAAATAATTATAAGGTAGTGAGCCAGCAATATAAGGTGAAATTGTTACCGTTCTTTATGCAGGGTGTGGCCGGCAATAAAACCCTGATGCAAAAGGATCTGATTCATCCAAATGCCAAAGCACAAACCATCCTGCTAAATAATGCCTATCCATACATTAAAGGCGCTTTATAAAGCGCCTTTAAGTTATTTTAGACTGTATTTAAATAAATTTTGCCTAAAAATCAAAGAACAATACTTCACCTGTTTCCAGTGAATATTCAGCACCGACCACTTTGAGTTGTCCTTGCCCAATCAGGTTTTCCAAAACGGCTGAACCATGGCGCAACTGATTCACCGAAGCAAATACATTGGAACGGACCGCATGCTTGGACAGTTTTGCCAAGTCATTTTTCAGTTCAGTCTGCATTAAGGTTTCAACAGAAGGACGTACGCGGTTCACAATCGACCTCAGGTTGGCCGATGGCGGGCAATCTGGGCACATTAAGGTATCAATGGTGGCTTTAATCGCACCACAGTGACTATGACCTAACACGACCACAATGGCACAATCATAACGTTCTGCGGCAAACTCGACACTGCCGACCTGCGATGGTGCAACAATATTACCTGCAACACGAATCACAAACAGATCACCGAGACCCTGATCGAAAACCATTTCGGCTGGAACGCGTGAATCTGAACATCCCAAGACAATCGCAAACGGATTCTGATCCTCTGCCATTTCTGCGCGCTGTTGGTGGCTAAGTTGTTTTGGATGTGTGGTATCGCCACTTACAAAACGTTGGTTACCTTGTCTAAGACGTTCTAAAGCTTCTTGAGCTGTGAGCATTCTTTTCTATCCCCGATGGTTTTAGTTGCAATATCTTACTGCCAGTCTTTTTGAATGTCACTTGCAAAAAATCTTAGCTGCTTAAATTTTTAACATTTATGTAATTTCATTTCAGCAGGGGTTTTATGTGCAGCACATCACATTTTAAAATCATTCAATGCTGTTCAGCAAAAAACTAATGGGTGACAAGCGCCAGGATTGATTTAAAATAGAATAAAGAATAATGTTTTTATTTGACTGAAATAGCAAATTTACAACATGGAAGTATTTGAGCAATTTGCTCGCTGTGTATTTTTTGGGGAATGTGCCAATGAAGAAAATAATAAAGTTGCGCTCGAAAATAATCTGCTCGACCTTAGTCGCGTTTACGATGGCATTGCCGAGCTTTGCACATAGTCAATATATGTTTAGCCAGCCGAATGAAAAGCCTGCCAAAATATTACAACAACATCTGCTGCAGGAACGAACACAGGCTGGACTTCAATCCAAGACACTTAAAATCGGTGATGTGACCTGGAGCTACAGTGAAGGTGGTGCCAAGAACAAGCCTTCAATTCTGCTGATTCATGGTCTGGCAGGAACGCGAGATAACTGGAATCGGGTCGCACAGTTTCTGACTCCACATTATCATGTGATTATTCCTGACTTGCCGAGCAACGGCGATACCAAGATTCCAGAGAGTTTCGATGTTTCTGTGCCCAATGTGACTTCTCAGATGCGTTTATTCATTGAAACCTTAAATGTAGACGAGAATTTACATATTGCCGGACATTCCCTGGGGGGATCGATTGCCACGGTCTATGCCTCACAATATCCATTCGATACGCAAAGCCTATTTTTAATCAATAGTGCCGGTCTCTACAAAATGGGCAATACGCCCTATACCAAAGACCCGCAAGCCCTAAAAGACCTGATCGTCAGCAAGCCCGGTGATCTGCAAGATGTCTCCAGACAGCTGATGCAGAACCCGCCGGTGATTCCTTATCAGCTCCAGTATGCACAGGAAAAACTGCTGATTTCACGTGCTGAACAAACCAGCAAATCGATTGATCAGGTGGTGATGCTAAACCGGATTTATACACCGGAAACCTTTGCCCGCCTGACCCGCACGGTAGAAGCACCCACCTTGATTTTATGGGGCAGACAGGATCGGATCATTAATGTCGAAGTAGTCAAAGAACTGCATGCCCTGCTGAAACGTGCCGAAAAACCTGTGATTTTAAATAATGTCGGACATATGCCAATTCTTGAAGCAGAAAAACAGGTTGCACAACATTATTTGCCTTTTCTGGCCAAGACGCAGACCCTAAAAAACCCGCTTGCTGATAAACTCATTCCTTTAAATTAAGTTTCAGAGATGCTATGCAGAAACACCCGATGATTGAGCAGTTGATCGATGCTCAACTTGATTTTCTCGATCAGGCATTTTCTCAATCTGAAACGATTCAAAGCGAGTTTCATGCATTTTATTTGTGGCTGCGTAAACAGACGCTGAAAGAGCTGTGGAGCTGTGAACTGATCAATCAGCTGTTGCAAAAACAGATTCTGGGTACTGCTGCCAGCAGCTTTCTGATTGAACAGATTGCCGAGCATATTCGTTTTGCACTGGTGCATCCGGCCAATGATACCACCACGATTGCCGATCTGATCCCAGTCCTGACCGTCGATAAAATCGCCCAGTATGTGGCCAGCAAAAGTGGCCATCGTCAGCGTCTGATTAAAACCGTAGTCAATAATCCGGCATTTTCAGCCATGATTACCCAATTGATCCAGCATTCCATTCAGGATTATCTGGATAACTCCATGATTGCCAAAAGCGTACCCGGTGTTTCCCGCTTTATGAAAATGGGCAAATCGGTACTGGAAAATGTTACCGATACCAACCTCGATAGCACCATTGCGCGTTATCTGCAAAAGAACATTCTGAAGCTCAGCCAAATGAGTGAGCATGTGCTGAATCAGCATTTTGACGACGAGAAACTCTATCATTTTCAGGCCAATCTCTGGCATAAAATCAAAGATATGCCTGTATCGGTCTTGAAGAATTATATTGAGCTGCAGGACCTGAATCAGACGGTCGGCTTAGGTCATGACATCTGGGATCACATACGCCAGACCGACTATCTGCAGCAGCAAGTGCATGACGGAATTCATACCTGGTATGTCCGCAATCAGGAACATACTTTTGATCAGTTATTACGTGATCTGAATATTGATGAATCTTTAATTCAGAATGAATTGCAGCAACTGCTCAGTCCGGTAATCCAGCAGATGGTTTCTCAAGGCCACTTACGTGAACGCGCACGCAAATATCTGGAACAATTTTATTATCATGAAAATACTTTAAAAATCCTTAAAATTTAAATAAAAAAGCCGCTTTATAGCGGCTTTTTTATTTTCTTGTGTGCTCAGAATTTTGCATTCAGGCTGATACCGTAACGGCGGCCATCTAACAATTGATCACCATCAATATCTTCAGCTTTTTCATCCAGTAGGTTATAGACGCCGAATTTACCGGTCAAATTCGGACTGAATTTATAGTTAAAGCCGACATCTACAAATTGGTAGCCTGGATTTGGCTGAGCCATAGAGGTACGGCTCAGGTATGCTGAGGTTTCAGAACGGTGGTGCAAGCGGCTCCAGACGTTTAATGCATCGTTTAGCTCATAATCCACACCAATATTAAACATGTGTTCTGGCATCTGGTTCAGTGGCTGTCCTTTAAAAGCACCTGACTTAAACTCTGAATCAGTATAGGTATAGTTTGCCGTCAATGTTGTGTAGTCATTCAGACTGGCTTCTACGGTTGCTTCTACACCACGAATTTCCGCTTCATCTACATTAATCCGTTCACTAATAAAATAGAATGGAATATCCCCTTCGAAACATTTCCAATTCTGCCAATTATTACGGTTTGTTGTGGTGCCATCAGTATCGGTTTCGCAGGCACGAACTTCCGTAATCCGGTCTTTATATTTAGTGATAAAGCCAGTCAGCGATGTATTGATATAATCATTTTTCCAGTTAAAACCTAATTCAGTCGATACACTTGATTCAGGTTTCAAGTCCGGATTGGCACGAATAATGCCACGGCCTGTTGGCAAGGGTGAACCGCCACCACCCGTGACGCTATAGAACCCTTCTGTGGCTGCACGAATATCAGGCTGTTTATAACCTGTGGCCACACCACCTTTTACTACAAAGTTATCATTTACCGCGTACACCCCATACAGTCGTGGCGATAAATGGCCACCATAGTTTTCATCATGGTCATAACGCAGGCCGGCGGTTAAATCGAAACGATCTGTCATGCTCCAGGTATCTTCAAGGAATGCAGCAGCAGACCATCGTGTTAACTCACTAAATTCAGGTGCATTAGGATTCCGGTTAGTGGCTTTATCGACCAGTTTTTCATCTTTAAGATATCCACCGAATGACAGCATGTGATCACCTAAGGCCCAGTTCCATTGACTGTTCGCTGTCCAGGTATCTAGGGTAATCCCTTTGGTGCCGAGTTCCGTATTTCCACGATCCGGATTTTTTGAATTTTCATATTGAATATAAGATGAACTGTCCAAGTTATCGCTATAACGGCCATTATGGGTTAATGAATAAACATTACGATAATTACGCGAGAATGAATCTGCAGCACCTTGAGCAGGTGCTACCGTTTCCCCTACAGACGTAGTTGATTCCTGCTGCACGAAATTGGCTTCAACTTGTACATCATGATCATCATTAATAGCATAGGTCAGACGTGAATTTAAGCTTTCACGTTCTGTCCCACGGAAGCCGCCAACATAATGATCTTCATTACGTTCCTGCTTATTGACTGCCAGTTGCAAACCCAGCTTATCTGCAATTAAAGGACCCGCAAGATATGCAGAAGCATTTTTAATATCACCTGAACGGTTACTGTCCTGAATTGTGGTTCCTAATTCGACATGACCAGACCATTCATCCGACACTTTTTTGGTAATAATATTAACTACCCCGCCCATGGCATCCGTACCATAGAGTGTAGAAGCTGGTCCACGAATAATTTCAATACGTTCAATGGCGGTAAGTGGTGGCAGAATATTTTTCTCAAAACCGCCATCATCCCCATTCGGGTTCACATCCTTGCCATATTGACGCTTACCATCGACCAGAAACAAGGTGTAGTTTGAACTCATACCACGAATACTGATGATCTGTGCAGAACCTGCACCTGAAACCACTACCCCGGGCGTATTACGCAGTACATCAGTAATGTCGTTATATTCACGTTTATCCAATTCTTCACGATCAATCACAGTAATGGAAGCTGGTGCTTTAGCCAAATCTTGCTCATAACCTGTTGCGGTNNTACAGCAAATGCCAAAGTGGTTTTTAAGAATGGCTTATTCATACCTTATGCGCCCCAATATTTATGAAGAGATCATGTTTATTCGGTTGCGAAGTGTAACAACTCCTCAATTTAATGCAACTAATATTGATAATTATTATCATTAACATTCACTAATTTTTAAGCCAGATATAAAAAAACCTCGAAATTTCGAGGTTTTTTAAAATGCGATAAATAAACTGTTATATAGAACAGCTTATTTCATATACGCACCTTCAGACTGACTATGATCCGTTTCATCAACGACATGCATTAACTCTGGTACATGTTGTTTTAATGTGGTTTCAACACCTTGTTTCAAAGTGATATCAATCGCTGAACAACCCTGGCAACCACCACCAAATTTAAGTACAGCGGTTAAACCTTTTTCAGGGTCTTCTTTGACTTCGACCAGTGCACAGTTACCACCATGGCCTGCTAGACCCGGGTTAATTTCAGACTGCAAGACATAGGTAATACGCTCTTCTACTGATGCATCTGGACCCACGCGTGGCACTTTGGAGTTCGGTGCACGGAAAGTCAACTGACCACCAAAACGGTCTTTGTTGTAATCAATCACGGCATCGAGTAAATACGGAATAGATGGCGAGTCGATAAAAGCAGGGAAATCAGGATATTCCTGCTTATAATCTGTCGGTACAACTTCATCAGGTGCACTATAGGCCATGCAACATTCAGCGCGAGGAGTACCCGGATGCTCTACAAAAACACGCACACCAATACCCGGGGTGTTCTGTTTATCCAGTAGATCCTTTAAATACTCTTGTGCTGTTGGTGTAATCAATAAGTTGGGAATTTCACCAACAACTGGAGTGCTGCTGTTCTCAGTCGACATAACAATAATTTCCTCAAGCTCAAGCGGCCATTTTAACTGAAGATGCGGGGTAATTTTTAAAAATCAACTAAAATTGTCGGATTTATTATAAAAGTACAACTTTAGCTTAATTTTAATGGCATGATAATTGGCAAATAGGCACCCTTAGAATCATTTATATGCTTGATTTACCTTTTAATCATACCGTGACCATTATTCTGATCACCTGTATTGTGTCATTTATTGCTTTCTCCAAAGAGACGGTGATGAATCGCCTGATTTTCTGGCCACCGGCACTGCAACGTGGACAATATGACCGCTTTATTACGCATGGCTTTATCCATGCGGATGGAGCTCATCTCTTGTTTAACATGATTACCCTGTTCTTCTTCGGCAGCGTGATTGAAAGCTTTTATCGTCAATATCTGTATGACCTGGGTTTTATCCTGTTTTACCTCGGTGGTCTGATCGCAGCGATTCTGCCAAGTTACCTGAAGCATAAAAATGATGCGCGCTGGGCCAGTCTCGGCGCTTCCGGTGCAGTCTCGGCTGTACTGTTTGCCTATATTCTGTTTGAACCTTGGAAGTTGATCTTTGTGTTCTTCATTCCGGTTCCTGCCATTATTTTTGCTGTGCTGTATGTAGCCTATAGCATCTGGTCAGGCAAAAAAGGCAATAGCAATATTAATCACAGCGCGCATTTATGGGGAGCGGCTTACGGGGTAGTCATGACGATTATTCTGGAGCCCCGCCTGATTCCGCATTTCTTGAATAAACTGATGCAGGTTCCGTTTTAATCAGGTTTTTTAAATACTGAAGGAATAAAGCTACATATGAGTTAAGCCTCATATTTCTGCTGAAAATGGATAAGAGAGCTGCTGCTCTCTTATTCGTTTGAAACATCTCGTAATATATTAGAAAGTGATGATGTCACTTAATGCCAATCTTGGACTGAATTTTGCAGCGATAATGTATACATCTGTATATTAATTACTGTCATTCTCGAGATATTTTGCATGTCCACTACACCAGACGGTCTTCAATTTCCTCTTCAGTCTCAGCAACAAAAACCAAGTAGCTCCAAAGCAGGACGCGCGATCATCGCAGCCGCCTTAGCCAATGTCGCCCCTCTCAGTTCGCAACAGGCACAATCAGAAAAAAACTGGCGCAAAAAATATACCGTGCATTTTAAGCAACTGGTCGAACAGGGACTGAGTTCTCCTGAAGCCAGCTTGAAAATTGCCGAAGATGGATTAGCAAAGGCCCATCAGACTTTTGAATTTTATCGTGATGGTCAAAAGTCTGTATTGCAAGATGCCTTAACTCTGCCCGCTGAACAACTACATACATTCAAACTCACAGGTAGCAGTAAAGCTGTACCAGAATGGTATGTGCCTTACCACGGTCAAAAGCTGCAAGGTGATGCCTTATTGGAGCAGATTGAGCGCTGGGAAAGCCAAGGCATCGTGGAAACCAGTCATGCCAATGCCCTGCGTGAATGTGTGGTACATCCTGAATGGTTTGACTTGTCAGATCGGACGGCGGTGCTGTTTGGTGCCGCATCTGAAGCCGGCCCTTTGACCTGGCTGACGAAATGGAAAGCCAACATTGTGGCGATTGATCTGCCGAACACCCGGGTGTGGGGCAAGATTATCGATACCATCAACCAAGGCAATGCCACGCTGTATGCACCTTGTACCGAAGACCTGCCTGCTGATACTTCACTTGATATTTTAAAAGAAAAACTGGGCGCGAATTTGCTGACGCAGATTCCTGAAATTGCCAAATGGTTATTACAGTTCGAACAGAATCTGGATCTGGCTGCAATTGCCTATCTGGATGGTGAAAAGCATGTCCGCGTCTCTATGGCGATGGATGCCATCATGCACTATGTTAGTCAGCAAAAAGCCAATACCAGTCTGATGTACATGTGTACGCCGACCGATGTTTATGCGGTGCCGAGTGAAGTAATCGAAGCCTCTAAAGTGAAATATACTGAACGCTCCAAGGCACAGGCGATCCTTTCTAAAGGTGTTTCAACCTTAAGCCGCAAACACTTTTTCCAGAAAAATGCGCATGAACTGATTCAGTCTGGTGATCAGGTTTATGGTATCTGTGACTGTCTGGTAGTAGAACAAGGCCCGAACTATGCACTGGCAAAACGTATCCAGCAATGGCGTGCTACCTTGGCGCGTGCTCAAGGTCAGCGTGTCAGTATCAATATTGCGCCTTCGACTACGACCTATTCTGTGACCAAGAATCCACTATTAAAAGCCGCATTCAACGGTGCCAGCCTGTTTGATGTTGAAGCTTTCGCGCCTGAAACCACCAATGCGATTATGGCGGCACTATGGATTCATGACCTTCGCAATCCGGAATCGGTGGCCAATCCTGAAGTAAAACTCAACCATCCGCTTGAATTGATGATGCATGGTGCGAATCATGGCGGTTTGTGGCGAGTCGCCTATCTGGCGCGTACTGCACTGCCTTTTGCTGCCTTATATGGTTTTGCGACAGAGAAGTTGCCAAAAGGATTATTGAGTAAGTTGAAGAAGTAATTTTTTTATTATCTTCATCCAATTTTTCCATAAGAAAGGTAATCGTTATTTTTAAAGTTCTCCCCTCGTTGCGTAGCAGTGCTGCTCATCCCTAAAGCAGAGAGAACTTTAATTGAAAATGGGCGTTCCCTCTCCTTCTAGGAGAGGGTTAGGGAGAGGTTAATTTAGGCTTTCAATCATTCAAATTCTTATGAATGTGCTTTGGGCAGATTTAAGTTGATCTATTTTATAGCTTCTTTTTTTCTTTACTTTTGAAAGATCAAAAGTAACAAAAATCTTTTGTTAAGCTGATGATATGTCCCTATATCACAGCCTAACGGCGACATCCCTGTCGCCTTAATCGTAATTTAGATTCCTCTTTTACATCCTTAATTTTTCTTCCACCCATAAAAAAGCTGCTCTAGAGCAGCTTTTTTATGTCTAAATAATTTAGAATACTTTTAACAGTACCCAGTACAAACTACCTGACAGACAGATCGTTGCTGGTAAAGTAAAGATCCAGGCAGACAGAATAGTTTTCACCATCTGGAAGTTTAGACCTGACTTGTTCGCCACCATGGTACCTGCTACTGCAGAGTTCAATACATGGGTGGTTGATACCGGCATACCAAAGCCATCTGCCGCTGCAATAGTTGACATTGCCACAAGTTCGGCAGACATACCCTGACCATAAGTCATATGCTGTTTACCAATACGCTCACCAACCGTCACGACAATACGCTTCCAGCCGACCATCGTACCCAGACCAAGTGCCAAGGCTGTCGCCACTTTCACCCAGGTCGGAATGTATTGCAGGAATGAATCCAGATTGTCGCGGTATTCATCTACTGTTTTTTCCTGTGCAGCACTCATTGCCGGTAAAGCTTCTGCTTTATCCAGACGTTTAAATGCTGTAGTGCTCAGGTACATGTCATTACGGAATTCAGATACTTGAGCTTCAGGAACATCCTTAATGCTGGTATAGCTACCAACTTTTTCACCCAGATGATCCGTCAAGCTTGCCAATGCAGGCACGACTTCAGGGGTAATTTCCTTGGTCTGAATGTACTTGGTGATCACATCACGGGCTTGTTCATCCGGAATGTCCTGATGATTTGGATAGATCACATCCGCTGTTTGTGCAGATAACTGACCAAAAGACTGAATATGTTGTGCATCCAGATTCTTGTTCAGCGAGTACGCTAAAGGTACACAGCCGATCAGGATCAGCATGATCAGGCCCATACCTTTTTGACCGTCATTTGAACCATGGGCAAAGCTCACCCCAGTACAGGTAAAGATCAGCATGGCACGAATCAATGGTGGCGGTGGCTTGTTACCTTCAGGTGGCTGGAACAATTCCAGTTGACGCTTGAAGATTTTTTTCACCAGCAGGAACACAATCGCAGCAAATGCAAAACCGATTAAAGGCGAGAATAACAGCGCCTTACCGACTTTCATCACCTGCTCCATGTCTATACCTGAAGCGCCAGTACCGGCATTCAGAATATAGTTCATGATGCCTACACCCAGAATCGAACCGATCAGGGTATGTGAACTGGATGCCGGAATACCGAGGAACCAGGTTCCCAGATTCCAGAGAATTGCCGCGATCAGCATGGCAAAAACCATGGCAAAACCTGCTCCGGAGCCGACATTCATGATCAGCTCGACTGGCAATAACGCAATAATGCCGTAAGCGACCGCACCACTGGCGACCATAACCCCAAGGAAATTACAGAAGCCGGCCCACATCACTGCGACAGGAGCTGAAAGTGCATTGGTATAAATGACTGTGGCCACAGCATTGGCGGTATCGTGAAAGCCATTGACGAACTCAAAGCTCAACGCAATAAAAAGTGCCGTCGCTAACAAAATAACTGAATACAAGCCCAAGGCCGGTACATGCGCTAAATCTGCAGACAACTGGAAGCCGATATAAATCAGCGTAGTGATAATAAGAGTCAGGAACACCGGCATAAAGAATTTCGGTGTTGGCACATGAACATTGGTCGACTTTTGGGAAGCCGACCCGTGTGCTGAATCTACGGGAGTTTGATTAGGATTCATGCAAGCAGGAATAGAGGATTCAAGAATCCCCATATTGTTCAGTTAAATTGTGACAATTATATGACAAACTGCTGTCATATGAAGCAATTATTTGGATTTTCTTGCTGCTATTCGTCCTGTTTAATTCCGACTAAAACACTAGATTTTGATTTTATAAATCAATTACTTAAGAGAGGATTCCAGCTTATTTAAGCTTAGCAACCGCACATATTTTGCTACCAAAACGATTCATGCCCTACCTGTCATCAAGCAGAGCAAAAGTTTCATTTGCACAGCATAAGCCATCAATATGACAATTTCATGAATGAAAGCATCAGCTTAATTTTCTGATCCTGTTTCTTGTCTGTAAGGCATCGAATCAGATTCGAGATTGCATTATTTTCTGATCCGCATGTTAAAACTTGTTGTTTTTCTAGATGACTTATCAAATTTTCATATCATGCTTATCCATCATTCTGAGCAATCTCAGCAGAAATCAGCCAACTAATCTGCTAAGATTAGCGTCGTTTTTTTTGATTTCTGCTGAGAAAGTTTGAATGTCTACACTTACCACTTTAAAAGAACTTCTTGCCAAAAGAATTTTAATTATCGATGGTGCGATGGGTACCATGATCCAGCGCCATAAACTGGAAGAAGCCGATTATCGTGGTGAGCGTTTTGCTGACTGGGCCTATGATCTCAAAGGCAATAATGATTTGCTGGTGCTGACTCAACCACAAATCATTCAAGGCATTCATGAAGCTTACTTAGAAGCTGGCGCCGATATTATTGAAACCAATACCTTTAACGGTACCCGTGTTTCAATGTCGGATTACCACATGGAAGATCTGGTTCCTGAAATTAACCGTGAAGCAGCGCGTCTGGCCAAAGAAGCCTGTGCCAAATATTCAACGCCTGAAAAACCACGCTTTGTGGCAGGTGTGATTGGTCCGACATCGCGTACCACTTCTATTTCTCCAAACGTGAATGATCCGGCGTTCCGTAACATCACTTTTGATGCACTCAAAGTTGACTATATTGAATCGACCAAGGCCTTGATCGAAGGTGGTGCAGACATCATCCTGATCGAAACTGTGTTCGATACTTTAAATGCCAAAGCTGCCATCTTTGCAGTAAAAGAAGTCTTTAAAGAATTAGGCTATGAACTGCCAATCATGATTTCAGGTACGATCACGGATGCATCAGGTCGTACATTGACTGGTCAAACTGCTGAAGCCTTCTGGAACTCAATGCGCCATGCAGAGCCATTATCTATCGGCTTTAACTGTGCGCTGGGTGCAGATGCGATGCGTCCACACGTGAAAACCGTGTCTGACGTTGCTGATACCTTTGTTTCAGCGCATCCAAACGCTGGCTTGCCAAATGCCTTCGGTGGATATGATGAAACGCCGGAAGAAACTGCCGCATTTATTAAAGAATTTGCAGAAAGCGGTTTAATTAATATTACCGGTGGTTGCTGTGGTACTACGCCGGATCATATCCGCGCGATTGCAAATGCTGTTGCAGGCATTACCCCTCGTCAAATTCCTGAAATTGAACCGGCTTGCCGTTTAAGCGGTTTAGAACCATTTAACATCACCAAAGATTCACTGTTTGTGAACGTCGGTGAACGTACCAACGTCACCGGTTCGAAAAAATTCCTGCGTCTGATTCGTGAAGAAAACTTCGCCGAAGCACTTGATGTTGCCCGTCAACAGGTTGAAGCCGGTGCGCAGATCATCGACATCAACATGGATGAAGGCATGCTCGATTCGCAAGGTGCGATGGTGCATTTCCTGAATCTGATTGCTTCTGAGCCGGATATTTCACGTGTGCCAATCATGCTGGATTCTTCTAAATGGGAGATTATCGAAGCGGGCCTGAAATGTGTGCAAGGTAAAGCCGTGGTGAACTCGATTTCCCTGAAAGAAGGTCATGACGAGTTTGTCGAACGTGCCCGCCTCTGCCGTCAATATGGTGCCGCGGTCATCGTGATGGCATTTGATGAAGATGGTCAGGCCGATACAGCTGCGCGTAAAAAAGAAATCTGTAAGCGTTCATATGATGTTCTGGTGAATGAAGTAGGCTTCCCGTCTGAAGATATCATCTTTGACCCGAACGTCTTTGCGATTGCGACCGGTATTGAAGAACACAACAACTATGGCGTGGACTTTATTGAAGCGACTGGCTGGATTAAACAGAACCTGCCAAATGCGATGATTTCTGGTGGTGTGTCGAACGTATCGTTCTCGTTCCGTGGTAACGAACCGGTACGTGAAGCGATTCACTCAGTGTTCCTGTACCATGCCATTCAGCAAGGCATGACTATGGGTATTGTAAATGCCGGTCAGATGGCGATTTACGATGACATCGATAAAGAATTGAAAGAAGCGGTTGAAGATGTTGTTTTAAACCAGAACCAGGGTGAAAGCGGTCAGGAAGCGACCGAAAAACTACTTGCGGTTGCTGAAAAATACCGTGGTCAAAGTGGTACGCAAAAAGCCGAAGAAAATCTTGAGTGGCGTAATGAGTCTGTTGAAAAACGTCTTGAATATGCGTTGGTAAAAGGCATCACGACTTATATCGACCAGGATACTGAAGAAGCTCGTTTAAACTCTACACGCCCACTCGATGTGATCGAAGGCCCATTGATGGCAGGTATGAATGTGGTCGGCGACCTGTTCGGTGCCGGTAAAATGTTCTTGCCGCAAGTAGTAAAATCAGCACGTGTGATGAAACAGGCTGTGGCGTGGTTGAACCCGTTCATTGAGGCCGAGAAAACCCAAGCTGAAGCTAAAGGTAAAATCCTGCTGGCTACGGTGAAAGGTGANNCAAACTGCGATTGATGAAAAAGTCGATATCATCGGTTTGTCTGGTCTGATCACGCCGTCATTGGATGAAATGGTCTTTGTTGCCAAAGAAATGCAACGTAAAGGCTTTAACATTCCACTGATGATTGGTGGTGCAACGACTTCTAAAGCGCATACCGCAGTGAAAATCTCACCGCAATATCATAATGATGGCGTGCTTTATACCGCGGATGCTTCGCGTGCCGTAGGTGTAGCCACGCAGTTGCTCTCTCCTGAGATGAAACCTAAGCTTTTGGCTGACTATGCAGCGGATTATGAAAAAATCCGTACCCGTCTTGCGAACAAGCAACCGAAAGCGGCTAAATTGTCTTATCAAGAATCGGTTGAAAACGGCTTCAAGATCGACTTCGACAAGAATGCACCGGTTAAGCCGAACTTCATCGGTTCAGAAATTTTCACAAATTATCCGCTTGAAACTCTGGTGGAATATTTTGACTGGACGCCGTTCTTTATTTCATGGAGCTTGGCGGGTAAATTCCCGAAAATCCTTGAAGATGAAGTTGTTGGTGAAGCAGCGCGTGACTTGTATGAACAAGCGCAAGCAATGCTGAAAGACATCATCGAGAATAAACGTTTCGATGCGCGTGCGACGTTTAGTATTTATCCTGCAAACCGTGTAGCAGCAGATACAGTTGCCGTTGCTGATGAATCAGGCAATATAACGCACAGCTTCGAACACTTACGTCAGCAGTCTGACAAAGTCACTGGCAAAGCAAACTACTCTCTGGCTGACTTTATTGCGCCAAAAGATGTAGCTCAGGATTACTTGGGTGGCTTTGCCGTGTCAATCTTCGGTGCGGAAGAGTTATCTCAAGAATACAAAGCCAAAGGCGATGACTATAACGCAATTATGGTTCAAGCCTTGGGTGACCGTTTTGCAGAAGCATTTGCGGAGCACTTACATGAGCGTATTCGTAAAGAGTTCTGGGGCTACCAAGCAGATGAGCAGCTTTCAAATGAAGAATTGATCAAAGAGAAGTATGTCGGTATTCGTCCTGCACCGGGCTACCCTGCTTGTCCTGAGCATTCTGAAAAAGCACCACTCTTTGATTGGTTAGGTACAACCGACAAGATTGGTACGTACTTGACGACGAGCTTTGCGATGTGGCCACCTTCATCAGTGAGCGGTTTCTATTATGCAAACCCTGAAACTGAATACTTTAACGTGGGTAAAATCTCTGGCGACCAGTTGGAAGATTATGCGAAGCGTAAAGGTTGGACGTTAGATGAAGCGAAACGTTGGTTAGCACCGAATTTGGATGATTCGATTTCTTAAGACATCACCAAGCTTTGATATAAAAATCCCCTCGAGTGAGGGGATTTTTTTAACTTACTTTTTTTCTTGCTTGATTAGTAAAGTATCCAATAAACGCTGCTTGTCTAATTAACGCAATGTAATTCCAAAAAACCTTCGAATCAGCAAAATAATTTGGATAAGCTTCTTTAATCCCACCAACGGCATTCGATGAAACTAATGCGACAACCCAACTTTTATTAGCAGCTAGAGTAGTTTCATAAAAACTGTATCGTTTAGATGCTTCAGAATATTGAGATTTATCATAGTATTCTGTATCCAACCGCCCTGTAAAAACATTTAACCTTAGTAAAACATAGCCTTGCTTAGATTTCCCCTTAAGAATTTTCTCATCAATTGAATGCAATGATCTCGCATATTCTTGAAATAAGGACTCAATAGTATAACTACTACCTGGTATTAATTTCGTCACAAAGTTATGTATATATACAGCTTCATTCATCGAATTTAAGTTCTCTTCTTTTTTTATAAACTCTATATATTCTGTAACCATTGATCGTTGATCATTTCTTTTAAATCCTTTTAAACTTTCGATAATTTCGAACTGATTACTTACATACTTGAAGAATAGACGCCACTCTGTTGTGCCTTCATTCAACTTCAAATTTTGATTCGTAAATAAATCTATAATTTCTAAACTAGTAGCCCAACAATGTTGTAATGCTGTTCTTAATTGAACTTCTATATTTTTGAGTTCCTGATCATCATTTAAAAATTTTCCAATTATATGGATACTTCTATATCCATCAGCTTTAGGTTCTAGAATATAGTTTTTGAATTTAACATTGCCATCATCGTTCATAAAATTTGGTTCTTTACACAATTCATCAAATAATTTTTTTACTTTTTTATTATTTGCCAAGACAATTCTAATACCTCCAATGTCCTGCATATTTTTCAGGCTCATTTTATTAAATCTTTTTAATTTCTTTACGATAGATTCAGTTCTTTTTATTCTTTTAGCAATAAAAGCAGCGCTATCAGTTGAATAGACTTTACTCTTTAGAAAATTTTCGCATGTATCCAATGCAGTAATATGACTATCTCTCCAATCAGTCAAAACACTCATCGTTTCAGACAACAATTTTTTATCAAATTCAATAGCTGAACCAATTAAGTCAAATCCAGCTTTTTCGATTTGTTTTTTCGAATACTTCATAGCACTAATTTTCTTATTTTTTAAATTTTATAATAGTTTACAGAAAAAATGTAGTTCATTTAATTAACTAACCTAAGTTGTGCCAAAGCTTCATCTCAGTTTCGATCTGCTTCTAATCCATCATCAGTGAAGTATTGACTACAATCATACTCAATCACTGTTTCCACCCTCACCCCGACCCTCTCCCAATGGGAGAGGGAGCATTCATTACTATTTGAATGCTGACATGAATTTATGAATAGACATTCCCTCTCCTTTTAGGAGAGGGTTAGGGAGAGGTAAAATTTAACAACCAATAAAAAATCTGAAACTGCCCCTTTTCTGAACGCTCACCCCAAAATCATCTGTTTTTACATTTTTAAGTCAGCAAATTTCAAACATTTCCATAATAATAAGACTTTAGACATCTCCCAGAATACGTGAAGGCTTTCCTCCATGAAAAAACTCATCAACAACCCAGAAAATCTGGTTGTCGAAATGTGCAAAGGCTTTGTCCTTGCTCACCCTGAACTACAATTTACCGAATCGCATAAAATCATTTCACGTAAACAAAAACACAATAACGTGGCACTTATCAGTGGTGGTGGTAGCGGGCATGAACCTGCACATGCAGGCTTTGTCGGTACAGGCATGTTAGACGCTGCCGTATGCGGTGACGTATTTGCATCGCCTTCTCAAATTCAGGTGTATAAAGCCTTACAGCATGTCGCAACAGACAAAGGCGTGCTCATGATCATCAAGAACTATTCTGGCGATATGATGAATTTCCAGAACGGTGCAGTATTGGCTGCGGAAGATGGCATTAAAGTCGATTATGTAAAAGTGGCGGATGATATCGCGGTAAAAGACAGCCTTTATACGGTCGGTCGTCGTGGTGTTGCTGGTACCATCTTCGTGCACAAAATTGCAGGAGCAGCAGCCTCAAAAGGTTTAGAGCTTGCGGAAGTCAAAGCTGTGGCACAAAAAGCGGCAGATAACGTGATTAGCCTTGGTTTTGCCAATAGCTCATGTACCGTTCCTGCGAAAGGCACACCAACCTTTACGTTAGCAGATGATGAAATGGAATACGGCGTCGGTATCCACGGTGAACCGGGTATCCGCCGTGAAAAAATTCTGCCATCCAAAGAACTGGCACAACGTATTATCGATGACCTGTTCCTCGATCGCCCTGATCTGACTGAAGTTGCTGTTCTAGTCAACGGCTTTGGTTCAACGCCAATGCAAGAACTGTATGTGTTTAACAATGATGTTTGCGAACATCTGGCGCGCAAAGGCATCAAGATTTACCGCACCTTCGTTGGCAACTACATGACCAGTATCGACATGAATGGTGCATCGGTTTCATTGCTTGCTGTGGATGATGAGCTGAAAACCTATCTGGATGCAGAAGCCAATACCCCTGCCTTTAAGCTGGATGGCTCGCCTGCACTTCCATTTGAATTTGCAGCACAAGATGCAGCAGCAAAACAAACCGCTAATACCGAAGTTGAAACCCAAGCTGAACATGCTGAAATTCAAAATGAACAGTTCACGATAGAAAACATGCGTTATGTCGTTGACGTAATGGCTGCCTGTATTATCAAAAATGAAGTGCCATTCTGCGAGCTGGATGCCCATGCAGGCGATGGTGATTTTGGCATGAGTGTGGCTAAAGGGTTTAAACAACTGAAACGTGAATGGCAAAACCTGATTCAAGCGCAGCACATGGATGAATTCCTGCTGAATAGTTCCATGATTATTATGGAACATTGTGGCGGTGCGTCAGGGCCAATTTGGGGTTCTGCTTTCCGTTCAGCCAGCAAAGCCATTCAAGGTAAACAAATCCTAAGCGTGGCAGATTTTGCCGAGATGCTGCAAGCAGCAGTGAAAGGTATTCAAGTGACAGGTGAGCGTTCATTTGGTCGTGGTGCTGTGGTCGGTGATAAAACCCTGATTGATGCACTTGCACCTTGCGCAGACTCTTGGTCAGCCAATACCGACAAGACGTTTAAAGAAAACTTTGTCTTGGGTGCAGAGGCTGCGGTAAAAGGTGCAGAATCTACCAAAGACATCGTAGCGCGTATGGGCCGTGCCGGTACAGTCGGTGATCGTAGCTTAGGTTATCCAGATGCTGGTGCACATGGCTTAGGCGTGATCTTTACGGACATTACCCAGCATATTAAATAAGCTTTACAATATTTTAAAAAAGCCTCGACACTGGTCGGGGCTTTTTTATATTTCATTTCTAGGCTGTACATCTTAAAGCATCAGTCAAGTAAGGTAAGACATTGCTCATCCCCATCAACATGGTCTAACTAAACTTCTCCAAATAGCGCTCTAACTCTTCTGTCACCACTACCCGCTTATTGCCTTTCACCTGTTCCTCACCCAATACGCCTTCTGAGTCAATGACCACCACTTTGTGCCCATTCGCTTGTAAACGTTTGACACCTTCAAATAACATGCGTGCACCCACATCATGAATCAAAGTCAAATTGGTCAGGTCTATGACTATACGTGTTTGAGCGTCTGGCTCATCCTGCAAAATTCGCAGCAACATTTCGGATTCTGTAAATTGCAATACACCGCGCAGCTCATACACGACAATGTCATTGTTCTTACCTACAGTATAACGACTTTGCAAAATGGTCTGTGCCGATGGCGTCCCTTCCATCAGATGCAAGCCCATGTCCCGCGACAAACGCTCAAAAATATCCACGCCACGTACACTATGCCCATGCTCATCAATTTTAGGAGAAAAAACCACAATTCCCACCTGCCCAGGCAATACCCCGATAATTCCGCCCGATACACCACTTTTGGCAGGAATGCCCACCGTCGTCAGCCAGTCACCCGCCGCATCATACATGCCACAGGTCATCATCACGCTGAGCACTTGGCGCACCACATCACGCTCTAGCAGCTGTTTGCCCGTTTTGGCCTGAACACCGCCATTGGCGAGCACACTACAGATATTTGCCAGATCTTTGACCGTCACTTTAATCGCACATTGCTTGATGTATCCATTGACGATTTCTACCGGATCCGAATCCAGCACACCTACGGTACGTAGCATATAGCCAATCGACAGGTTCCGGAATGCAGTTTTGACTTCCGACTTATACACCTGCTTGTCGAATTCCAGTTGACGTCCTGCCAGCTCACTTAAAAAACGGCGTAAGCATTCCGCACGTGAAATGCCTTTTTGTACCGGAATCAAAGAATGCGTAGTGATCGCACCCGAGTTAATCATTGGATTTTTAGGAAGATTGGTTTCTTTATCTAGCGAAATCTGATTAAAAGCCTCTCCTGAAGGTTCAACGCCGACCTTTTCCAGTACTGCTGGAATTCCCAAATGCTGCAATGCCAAGGCATAGGCAAAAGGCTTGGACATCGACTGCATGGTAAATTCGGTTTCATCATCTCCCGTGGAATAAATCGTGCCATCCACCGTGGTCAGCGCCAAAGCGAACTTGTTTGGATCTACCGCTGCCAGTTCAGGGATATAGTCAGCCAAAGCGCCCTGATCATTATCATGACAGACCGTTAATACATGCTGGAGATAATCGGGCACCGGGGTTTTCATCGAATGAGCTTATTCCAATTCACTATTATTTTTAATTAACATACCGGCTTTTGGCTTAAGTACCAGAGTGAAAAGGTAATTTTCTGCATATCAATGTTATCGGCTGAATTCCCTGTACGGGCAATCCTCCAGAAATGAATTGCATTTTTAAGTTTTGTTATTTTTATTGATGTTTTAAGAGACATAAAAAAGGGCGCTCCTGCCCTTTTTTACTCTGGGTGATTTATTTTACCTTGGTCTTGCGAATCATTTTGTACAGCACCTTGGGTGAAATACGCGAAACCAGCACGCCAAGTTTTTCTTTCTTGCCACCAATCACAATATATTCTTCGCCACACTGCAAGGCTTGTACGCTTTGACGGGCAAAATCCTCTGCTGACAACCCATTTTCAATCGCGTCATCCTGCTTGGCTTGCGGTTTGCCTTCCCCATTTAAAGCATTAAACGACACATTGGTTTGAACAAAGCCAGGGAAAATCACCGAGACCTGCACGCCCTGATCAGCCACTTCAGCACGCAAGCTGTTGGCCCACATATGAATCGCTGCTTTGGCTGCGGAATAGGATGCGCGATACTGGGTACCGAGCAAACCTGCCACACTGGAAATAAACACGATACGACCTGTTTTTTGTGCCAGAAAGGTCGGTAATACCATTTTGGTGAGAAACACCTGCGAGAAATAATCCACTTCCATAATGGCACGTTCAGTCTGCATGGTGGTGTCCTGAATCAAAGCACGTTGACTCAGCCCAGCATTATTAATCAGCCAGTCGATCCGGCCTTTTTGTTGCAAAACCTGTTCATAAGCATGACGAACCTGACTTTCATCTGTGATATCGGCAATGACTGAAATATGCTGATCTGCATTGGTGAGACTTTGGCGAACATTTTCCAGTTCTGCATGCCGGCGTGCAGTCAGTACCACCTGGGCTCCGAGTTCAGCACATTGCTGGGCAATCGCCTTGCCAATCCCTGAAGATGCGCCGGTAATCCAGACCACTTTTCCATTTAAGTCTTCAACTTTCGCCATGAAATCCTCTTTCCCTTGTTTTAATGAATATGGTGCTGCATTTCATCTTCCAGAAATGCCAGCAAATGCTCAAAATAATAACTCATCGTATCGGCATCATAGATGCTACCGAGCTTGTCAAAACGTTTATAGCCTAACTGGGTGGTTAAATGAATCACCCCATTCAAGGTTTTATCGACCACCACATTAAATTTCAACATTTTTTTCGGTTCACGGATCAGATGTGTTACCCCTTGATCGACCACCTGAGTAAAGGCTTTTAAAGCGGGTGATACATATTGATGATTACCATTTTTCATCTGGTCAATACAGCCGAGCAACTCCATCACCAGCAATTTTTCCACCGGATATCGAACAAAAGCATCACCTTGATGCTCATAGGTCATGCGATGCAAATAGTTCACCATAGGCATCAGACGCTCATTGCCAAACAACGAAACCGACCACGGCATATATTTACGGGTGTTATGCATAATCTGCTGAATCACTTTTTCGGACTCGCTGTCCGGTGAATTGGCCAACTGCACCACCTGACCAAAAATCTGGTCAATAATTTCACAGGCCATATCGGCCAGATTTTCACCTAAGGGTCTGGCAAGACTGTCTCGCTCGCCGGCATTTAATCTGGAATGAAGGTCTTTAAAGCGCTGATGGGTTTCGGGTTGAAGCTTCAGGGAAATGCTATAGCTCATCTTATTATCCTTTTTGATATGCTGCGATGAGTCGCGTTTTTTTATCGTTCTATCATACGATGAGTTGCTATACATGCCAATTGGCTAAAGTTTGCATTTGGTTAAGCTGCCGCACGCACTATTTTTTTTGCTACAATAGATGCAATTTTTCATTCACTTTTGATCTGTTTAGACTATGACTGACTCAGCGCAAAATATCGCGACAACCTACGATCCGACCGAGATCGAGAAAAAATGGTACCAAACTTGGGAAGAGCGTGGTTACTTTAAGCCGTCTGAAAAAGGCGAATCTTTCTGTATCATGATTCCGCCACCAAACGTCACGGGTAGCCTGCATATGGGTCATGGTTTTAACAATGCCATCATGGATGCCTTAACCCGTTTTAACCGTATGTCAGGTAAAAATACTTTATGGCAACCGGGTACTGACCACGCCGGTATTGCAACACAAATGGTTGTAGAGCGTCAGTTGGGTGCACAAGGCATTAGCCGTCATGACCTGGGTCGTGAAAAGTTCATCGAAAAAGTNNTAGGTTCTTCGGTTGACTGGTCACGTGAACGCTTCACCATGGATGATGGTTTATCAAACGCGGTAAAAGAAGTGTTTGTAAAACTGCACGAAGAAGGTCTGATCTACCGCGGCAAACGTTTGGTGAACTGGGATCCAAAATTACAAACTGCGCTGTCTGACTTAGAAGTTGAGTCTGATAAAGAAGAAGCAGGTTCATTGTGGCACTTTAAATACTTCTTTGAAGATAAATCACTACGCACGCACGATGGTAAAGATCACATCGTTGTGGCAACCACTCGTCCTGAAACACTACTTGGTGATACAGCTGTTGCCGTTGCACTTGATGATGAACGTTATGCTGCGCTTGTTGGCAAAAACATCATCCTGCCAATCACTGGTCGTGCGGTTCCAATCGTTAAAGACGAATATGTCGATAAAGAATTCGGTACAGGCTGTGTGAAAATCACCCCTGCGCATGACTTCAATGACTATGAAGTAGGTAAACGTTGCGAATTGCCAATCATCAACATCTTCAACAAAAATGCTGAAGTTCTTGCTGAGTTTGAATACATCGCGAAAGCGGGCGAGCAAATTTCTAAAACTATTCCTGCACCTAGCGAATATGTTGGTTTAGAGCGTTTTGAAGCACGTAAAAAGATCGTTGAACAAGCGGAAGCTGAAGGCTGGTTAGATCAGATCCAACCATACACCTTGAAACCACCTCGCGGTGACCGTTCAGGCGTGATTGTTGAACCTCTACTCACAGACCAATGGTATGTGAAGATTGCGCCGCTAGCGAAACCTGCCATTGAAGCGGTTCAAGACGGTCGTATCAAGTTCGTTCCTGAGCAGTACAGCAACATGTATATGGCTTGGATGAACAACATCCAAGACTGGTGTATCTCGCGTCAATTGTGGTGGGGTCACCGTATCCCTGCTTGGTACGATGCGGAAGGCAATGTATATGTTGGCCGTGATGAAGCTGAAGTTCGGGCGAAAAACAACATCCCTGCCGATGTTCAATTAAACCAAGACGAAGACGTATTGGATACATGGTTCTCTTCAGGTCTTTGGACATTCTCAACTTTAGGTTGGACTGGCGACGAAGCGAAAGACAAAGCCAACTACTTCTTAAATACCTTCCACCCGACTGATGTGCTTGTCACTGGTTTTGACATCATCTTCTTCTGGGTGGCACGTATGATCATGCTGACCATGCACTTCATGAAGAATGAAGATGGTACGCCACAAGTGCCGTTTAAAACCGTGTACGTTCACGGTTTGGTACGTGATGGCGAAGGTCAGAAGATGTCTAAATCTAAGGGTAACGTACTTGATCCATTAGACTTGATTGATGGTGTGGATCTTGAAACCTTAGTACAAAAACGTACAACAGGTTTGATGAACCCGAAACAAGCAGCGAAGATTGAAAAATCAACCCGTAAAGAATTCCCTGAAGGTATTCAATCTTACGGTACAGACGCGGTTCGTTTCACCTTCTGTGCGCTTGCCAACACTGGTCGTGACATCAAGTTCGACATGAAACGTGTTGAAGGTTACCGTAATTTTGCCAACAAAATCTGGAACGCAACCCGTTTCGTGATGATGAATGTCGAAGGTCAAACTATTGGTTCAGAAGCACGTCAAGACCTTTGGGAATTGCCTGAACAATGGATCGTAAGCCGTCTGCAAAAAGCGGAACAAGCGGTGCAAACAGCATTTGCAACCTACCGTTTAGACCTGGCTGCACAAGCGATTTACGAGTTCATCTGGAATGAATACTGTGACTGGTATGTTGAGTTAACCAAACCAGTTCTGAACGATGAAAATGTGTCTGAAGAGCGTAAAGCTGAAGTACGTCGTGTATTGTTAGCGGTGATGGAAGCGTCTTTACGTTTGGCGCATCCGTTGATGCCTTATCTGACTGAAGAAATCTGGCAAACGCTTGCACCGAAACTAAACATTGTTGGCGAAACGATTATGTTGGCGCAGTACCCTGTTGCTGACCAAGCACTGATCAACGACCAAGCTGAAGCAGATATGCAATGGCTGCAAGGTTTGATTGGTGCGGTACGTAACATCCGTGGTGAGATGGGTCTAGGTAATGCGCGTTTGTTGCCTGTTCTTCTGCAAAACACCACTGATGCTGAGAAAGCACAGATCACACGTATTGAAGCATTGTTTAAAGCATTGGCAAAAGTTGAAAGCATTACCTTCTTGGCGGATGGCGAACAACCACCATTATCTTCATCGAGTGTAGTCGGTCACGTGTCTGTATACGTTCCAATGAAGGGCTTGATTGATCCGAAAGCGGAATTGGGTCGTCTGCAAAAAGACTTAGACAAGGTTCAAAAACAGCATGATCAAATTGCCAATAAACTTTCGAATGAAGGTTTTGTGGCAAAAGCACCTGCGGCTGTGGTTGAAGGCGAGAAAGTAAAACTTGCTGAGTTTGCTGATCAGTTAGCGAAGATTAAAGCGAATATGGAGCAGATTGCGGCGCTTTAAGGCTGTAGTTTGATTCAAAAAAATCCCCTCTTAGTGAGGGGATTTTTTTAATTCCAATATGTTTGGATAATTTCTTTTATCCAATTAAATAGCGGAACTATTAATATTACTAACACCTGCTGCCAATATCGCAAACTTTCTGGTTGCTCATTAATAATGATAATTGGCTGAGATTTAACAACCTTAGTTCTTTTTTTAGCTTTTGACTTTTTACGTCTAGCCATAAATTCTTTACCTTCTAAATAGAATTTTGGACTACACGTCTGAGTTTTTTAATGATATGCCCAAACGTGTAAATAAATACAGTTTGGTCATAGGAGTTACTCAAGCAGAGATAGAGAGATTTTTTTGAATTGAAAAATTACGAGTGGTTATAAAAATAATTGGTAAAGCTACTAATAGAATAATTTTAAAGAATGTTTGTAAACTTACCGATTCATTACCCTTTAAGGATTTTGAAAAAAATTTAGAAACTTCTCTATTTATATAGTGATAAAGGAAAGTATCTAAATCAACGAGAATGCCTATTTTTGATAATAGATTGTGATACATCTTTTGGAAATGGGCAAATATAGTTCTTTCACCCTCAGTATTACCTAGACGTGATAAAACACCTGCTAATATATCTAATGCGAGTTTTAACTTACTATTTCTACTGGGCAACGAGGAACTACTATTACTATCATCCTCAAAATCATCCCAACTCAATATCGACATATTTATACCTTTTTATTCTAAGTTTTAATCATATAAATCCATTAATGTAATGTCAAATTAAAAACACTATATATAGATAATTTAATAATTAAAAACACTATATATAGTAAAAGATCAATTACCCTCACCCCAGCCCTCTCCCCGAGGGAGAGGGAGTGTCATTGGATTTAATGCCTGCATGAATTTAGTAATGAATATTCCCTCTCCTTTTAGGAGAGGGTTAGGGAGAGGTCTGCTTTAATTCAGTACATACTTGCCATAAATGCTCTAAAACCACATCCGTCCTTCCTAAAACATCATGATTCCAATAGCGAACCACAGTTAAACCTAGCGCCTCTAAAAATTTTGTCCGTTCAGCATCATATTCAACAGCATCATCCGTGCCATGCTGACTCCCATCCAACTCAATAACCAAACCAATTTCATGACAGTAAAAATCCACAATATAGGGTGCAATCACATGCTGACGACGGAATTTAAGATTCATAAAATTCTTGGCACGTAAGACTTGCCACATCAGATGTTCTGCATCGGTAGCGGTGTGGCGCATGGATTTGGCGAATTCTAATAATTGGGGATCTATTTTCATTGTTATTTTCCCTCTCCCCTTACGAAGCAGTGCTTCTCATCCCAAAGGGAGAGGGAGTAATAGTATTTTATTTTGTATTTGCATAAATTTAATAATAGAGTTCCCTCTCCTGAGCAAGTTTTAAAGTACTGCTTTAAAACTTGCTCAGGAGAGGGTTAGGGAGAGGTAATTCTAATTAAGTTAAAGCATCCCATGCCTTAAAAACATCTCCAAGCCACTCACCTTCTTGATATACATCAACCGTTCTTTTTCTACTTTAATCTGCTGTTTGATGGCAGAAGTATCTTCATCAATCTGCTTATACAGGTCTGCAATCTGGACCTTGCCTTTCGCCTTTTTCATGGCAATTCTGGTTTTTGAAGACCAGACCAATCTATGGATCAAGGCATCAATCTGCTCTTGTAATTTCCGGCTTTGTGCATCCAAAGCCAGTTGATAGAATTTTAATTGTTCCGCACTTAAACCCTTTTGTGAAATATCCTGATCTTGCTCGATCTGCAGTTGCATTCTCAGTAACGTAAACAGGTCCTGCTCTGCATAAGCCTCATTGGCACGTTGCAATAATTCAGTTTTCTTGATTTTTTTGACATCATTTACTTCACGGTCAGGGTGAATGATGGCAGCAATTTTTAAATATACGGTTTTCAATGACTGCTCTGCCATTGCTGTTGCCTGTTCCTGTTTTTCCTGCTGGCGTTTTAATCTGGCTTCTTCACGTGCCTGCTGAAAATGATCTGATTCCCATTCTTCAAATACTTCTGCATCTGCAAAATCTGAGAGATTCTCATTCTTAAAGAATGTTTCCAGTTCATTTATTTTCTTTTGGCTTTTTCTGAATTGGGCGTGTTCGGCACGTTGCTGATAATAAGTGAAGATTTCATTCACCTTATGGGCTTCTTGCATCGACATCGCCTGAGAGTCTTTTAGATAATTTGCAAGGTACTGAATCTTTTCATCCAGCACCACCAGTTCAGCCTTGGAAAATGTAGTTTCCTGCAGGTGTTTCCAGAGCTGTTCCAGCTGCTTGAACAGTACACCATGCAATTCATGATAGACCGGCATAAATGTTTTATGGGTATATTGCTGCAGCTCTTCTTCAGCCTGTTGCCATTGGTGTAATTCCTGTTTCTGTTGCTCAATTTTATCAATCAGATGATCCAGCTTCTTCTGCTGTGGCGAAAGCGCTGTGAATGGCTGAATCATGGTTTTTAAGTCAAAGAGCATGGTAGCGGAAAGACCAATAGGAAATACTATCTATAGTAATTCTTTCAGCTTTCGCCACATAGTTCTTTTCAGTGTGCCCTTTCGAAATTTGTATCAGAATTAAAAAAAGCAGACCAAAGTCTGCTTTTTCGCTCTCATATTGATTATTCCAGCACTACACGACCATTCAGGGACTGCACCGGTCGGTTATTTGGATGGCCCATCAGTTTGGCAAATTCCGAAATCTGCTTGGCAGAAGCCTGTTGAATATCTTTCAGGATCAGCCAGCGTACCCCTTCCGAACACGGTGGTGTGGTCAGCGAGCCGCTAAAGCGATAATAATCCAGGTTTTTAGGCAACATTTCATTCACAGGTTGTGGGGTCTTTAAAACCACTTTCTCAACCTTCTTTTTTGGCAAACGGTTCCACATGCGTTTGAGCATCTGGCTTTCTGCACCCTGCTCGAACATCATCCCCACGACAGCCAGCTCACCTTTGGCATTGGCATGGACAAAATGGATTTCCAGTGGATAGCTTTTGCCTTTAATCAGGTTTTCACTCGGACTATGCAAATGAAACTGCTTCAGTACAAAGGTATCGCCATCCAGCTGCAATTCACCACCTTGCGCAAAATCCACCTGAACGGTATGACCTTTATTTTCGATCGCATGAATCATGGTGTTATAGCTGAACTTGAGCGGTTCCAGTTCTGCTTTCACTGTTCGTTCAATATTGATTGGTGACTGGTTCAGACCATTACAGGCCGAATATTTCTGGCTCAAAGTCGACCATTGCTCAGGCTGAGTATAATCCCAATCCGCATCTGCCCAGACCGCTGTACTTAAACCCATAACCGTTAAAAGCGTGAATATTCTTTTCACAATACATCCCTTGTTGGAAGTCAAAATCACAATTTCTAATTTAAAAACAGTTTATTAAAGTAGTGTAATCACTCTATTTTTCAGGCCACAAACTACAGATTTTTATAAAGATGAAGTGATTTGCTTACAAATTTCTAAACACTCCTAATTATTCAAAACACATTATTCAGAATATATATTGATAAATTTCAAATGGATAATACTTTTATATATTTAAAAATAGACAGTAGAGAATGTGATCTTCTTCAAATTTAATCTGCTGATTTTTTATGCATTATTTACATGAAATCTCTATCTTATTTTCAATAGATCAAATAGCTAGATTTTTAAGTTCAAGCTTCTTTTTTAAATAGAATCTACCTTTATTCATAAACTTACATAAACACAGCAGCAAATAAAATACTGATATTGCTAGACTCAAGCCAAAGAGAAAAATGAGGATAAAGAATTTAAATGGACTGGGCGACCATATTTATAAATGACACCACCTGGGAGTTTACCGCAGAAATTTTGCTGCGTTGTGCCCTGATGTACACGATGATTATCCTGTTTTTGCGTCTGACCGGAAAACGTGGGGTACGTCAACTTTCTATCTTCGAAGTCGCTATCATTTTGAGCTTGGGTTCGATTGCCGGCGACCCGATGTTTACTGAAGATATTCCCCTGATTCAGGCAGTTCTGGTGATGTCGGTGATTATTATCATGTACCGCCTGACCACCTGGCTCATGATGAAATATCAGTGGTTTGAAGACCTACTGGAAGGTAAACCGATTTATATCGTAGAAGATGGCGTGCTGGTCGTTGAAGAAATTAAAAAAGGTAAGATGTCACATGATGAATTCTTTGCCGAAATGCGCCAGCAAGGCGTAGAGCATCTGGGTCAGGTACGCACCGGTTTACTGGAAACTGACGGTAAGTTCAGTATCCTGTTCTTCAAATCGGATGAGGTTCGGCCTGGGCTGCCACTTTTCCCTAAAACCTGTTCTATAGTCCAACAGGTCAAGGCTGGGCAATTATATGCCTGCATTTACTGTGGACAGGTACAAACCCTTTCGCATGCCAACCAGCAATGTCCGCGCTGTGATTCTTCGCAATGGGCCGAAACGATTGACTGTTTAAGAATAACTTAAGTCTGATTCAGTAACTGCAAATGCGCAAAAATTTCCGGCAGTTGCTGAATTTTATATCGGATATGTTCGGCATCGGCATGAAAGCCTTGCATCCATAATGCATGCATTCCGGCCTCTGTAGCTCCTTGTACATCATTAATGGGATGGTCGCCAATATACAGGCACTGTGCAGGCTGCACGCCTAGACGCTCTGCCGTGATCTGGAATATTTCCGGCTGTGGTTTGTTAAAACCCACCAACCCCGAACTGATGATCTCATCAAAATAAGGTTCAATACCCAAACCCCGAATCGTATTTAAACGGGTGTCATGTCCGCCATTGGAAACAATGGCTAGCTGATAACCTTCATTTTTTAGCTTTGTTAATACTTGCTCTGCTGCAGGCATTTCTACGGCGAAACGGCCAAACTGGCTAAACCAGAATTGGGCTAGTTCATCTATACTCGGAGGATTTAACCAGCTTAGTTCCTGTAACAATGCATAGGCAGCCGAAGCTCCGATACTGCCATGCGTCAGCAATTCCTTTTTAGGATAACCGCCATTATCGATGCGTCTTACAATCTCGATAATTTTGTCAGACTCGACCTGTTTCAATGCTGGCGCATAATATTCTGCCAGATAACGGCTATAGGCTTGTGTCGTCAGATCACGATGGGTCAAGGTATTGTCGAGGTCAAATAAAACAGCTTGAATAGGCATAATTTTTAAAACGAAGTGCTGAAACTTTCAATCATGTTAACAGTCCGAAACTTGTTAGATCAGACATAAAATTGCTAAGTTTTGTTGTTTTAAGCATAAAAAAAGCGATGCTAAAGCATCGCCTTTTCTTAGAGTACAAAATCTAAATTAGAATTTGTATTCAACACCTGTACCTACGACTGGCTGATCCGTTTCATTTGAACCTTGTTCTAACATTAGGTAGCCCGCATAACCATATGCTTTCACCTGCTTGCTGAATGCATAGTCTGCACC